>DATLVT010000858.1:0-26837 GCA_035577105.1 Polyangia bacterium | reverse complement strand
GGTGCCGGGCGCGCCGAACATGGTGGGCGCACTGGCCGGCACGCCGGCCGTCACGATCGGTTCCGCGGGGAAATCGGTGCAGCCGGGCGCGCAGGTTGCACCGACCGCGCCGCCGCTGCCGGCGCCCCCGTTGCCCTTGCCACCGCTGCCACCACCGTCAGCGCCGCCGCTGCCACCGCTTCCGCCGATGCCACCACTGCCGGTGCCGCCGCCGTCCGCCTGCGCCGACGTCTTCACCGACACGCATCCCCCCACCGCACCGACGAAGACAACGACAACCCCGACCACCATTGCCAACGATCGAATCTTCACGAGAGCCTCCAAAATCTCCGACGCGCCGATCGCCGAGCGTGGGGGCGCCCGACGTCGTCTCGCGTGGTGCTCCCCACACTATTCCAGATGCGACGCCCCGGAAAAGCGGAAATGGACGCGTCCGCTCAGAAGGCTGCTTGTCCCGGCGCGCGCGGGAAAGGAATCACGTCGCGAATGTTGTTCATCCCGGTGGCGTAGATGATCGTTCTCTCCAGCCCCAGGCCGAACCCGGCGTGCGGCACCGTCCCGTACCGGCGCAGGTCGCGGTACCACCAGTACGCCTTGGGATCCAGCTTGTAGTCAGCGAGTCGCGCATCCAGCACGTCCAGGCGCTCCTCGCGCTGCGACCCACCGATGATCTCCCCGATGCCGGGCGCCAGCACGTCCATGGCCGCCACGGTCTTTCCGTCGTCGTTGACGCGCATATAGAATGCTTTGATCTCCTTCGGGTAGTTCATCACCACGACCGGGCGCTTGACGTGCTCCTCGGTCAGCCAGCGTTCGTGTTCGGACTGCATGTCCATGCCCCAGCGCACGGGAAACTCGAACGTCTTGCCGCTCTTCTCCAGCGCGGCGATGGCGTCCGTGTAACTCATCCGTTCAAAGCTGGAGGCCACGAACCTCTCCACGCGGGTGATGCAATCCTTGTCGATCCGCTCGGCGAAGAACTTCATGTCGTCGCCGCGTTCGTCCAGCAACGCCTTCAGGATGTACTTCAAGAACGCCTCGGCCAGATCGGCGTCGGCGGCCAGATCCGCAAAGGCGATCTCCGGCTCGACCATCCAGAACTCGGCCAGGTGGCGGCTGGTGTTGCTGTTCTCGGCGCGAAACGTCGGCCCGAACGTGTACACCTTGGACAGCGCCAGGCAGTAGGTCTCGACGTTCAGTTGCCCGCTGACGGTCAGGAACGCCTCCTTGCCGAAAAAATCCTGGGCGAAATCCGGCTTGCCCTCCGCCGTGCGCGGGATGGCGTTCAGGTTGGCCAGATCCAGCGTGCTGACCCGGAACATCTCCCCCGCCCCCTCGCAGTCGCTGGCGGTGATGATGGGCGTGTGCACCCAGAAGAAGCCGTGCTCGTGAAAGAACCGGTGGATGGCCATGCTCAGGCAGTGGCGCACCCGGGCCAGCGCCCCGATGGTGTTGGTGCGCGGCCGCAGATGAGCGACCTCCCGCAGATACTCCAGCGAGTGCCGCTTTTGCTGCATCGGATAGGTCTTGGGGTCGTCGACCCACCCCACAACCTGCACGGCGGTCGCCTGCAGCTCGACGGCCTGGCCCTTGCCCTGACTGGCCGCCAGGACGCCGGTGGCCACCACGGCGCACCCGGCGGTCAGCTTCAGGATCTCGCTTTCATAGTTGGGCAGCTGGCTGGGCGCCACCACCTGGATGGGTTCAAAACCCGAGCCGTCGTGCAGGTGAATGAACGAGACGCCGGCCTTTGAATCGCGCCGCGTGCGCACCCACCCCCGCACGGTGATCGCCGCCCCGACGGCGACCTTGCCGGACAGCGACATTGCGTCGGCCACGCTGACAACAGGGGCTGCCTCCCTTGCTTTTTCGTCTCCCATCGCAAGGATAGTTCTAGACGACTTCTCGCCGCCGCGACAGCCGCAGCGGACTCTCGCCGCCGCCCCGGCGGCGCGTCGAACCAGGCCGCGAAGCTCCGCTGTGCATGATAACGTGCCCGCCGTGACAGCGTCCCCCGACGGCGGAGCACCGCCCGGTCAAATCCGCCGCGCCACCGTACGGGGCAGCTTCTGGACCGTGCTCAGCGGCCTGTTCACCCGTTTCCTGGGCGTGATCGGCACGCTCATCCTGACCCGGTTTCTCGCCCCTTACGAATATGGCGAGGTCTCCGCCGCCACCGTCCTGGCCATGACCGCCAACCAGTTTTCCACCCTGGGCGTCGGGACGTATCTCATCACCCACCCCGACGCTGACCGCGAGGTGATGTTTCATTCCACGCTGGTCCACGTCACCTTGGGCTTTCTGTCGTTCGCCATCGTCCTGTTGCTGGGTCACAACCTGGCGCCGCTGGTGGGCGCGCCGACGCTGATTCGTTACCTGCCCGGTATGGTGCTGACCGTGGCCATCGATCGCGTCGCCTTCGTGCCCGAACGCGTGCTGGTGCGACGCATGGACTTCGGTTCGCTGGCCGTGATCCGCGGCGCCAGCGAGATCGTCTACATCGTCGTCTCGCTGTCGCTGGCAGTCCTGGGCTGGGGTGGCATGGCCATCGTGGTCGCCAACCTGGTCCGCAGCGGGGCGCGCTTCCTGGCCCTGGTGGCGCGCATCTCGTGGCGCGACTGGATCCAGCCGCACCGGCTGAACGGCCGCATCCTGCGCGACATCGCCGCGTTCGGTTCTGTGGTATGGCTGGGCGCCTTCGCCGTCTTCGCCAGCCGCCGCTGGGACAACCTGGCCGTTTCCTATCTGTTCGGACCGGCCGTGCTGGGTGCCTATAACCTGGCCTACAACCTGGCCGACGTCCCCGCCGTCCAGATTGGCGAACAGGTCTCCGACGTCCTGCAGGCGGCGTTCGCCCGCGCCCGCGCCGGCGATCGCCAGGCGGCCATGCTGCGGTCGCTGCCCCTGCTGGCGTTGATCATGGTTCCGATGGCTGTGGGCCTGGGCGTCATCGCGCCAACCCTGGGCCACGTGTTCTTCGACAAGCGCTGGGCCGAGGTGGGCCCCATGTTGCTGGTGCTGGCGGTGATCTCCTTCCCGCGCCCCCTGACCGGCGTGGTGGTGGCCTACCTTCAAGTCAAGCTGCGCCCGCGTCTGGCAGCCCTGATCGAGATCGCCACGTTCGTCCTCTTGATGGCGGCGCTGTTCACCATCGGGCGACTGGGACCTTTATGGGCGTGCGGCGCCGTGGGTCTGGCGTTCATGGCCCGTCTGCCGCTGACCGCTTACATCTTGCACAAGATCGATCAGGTTCCCGCCAGCCGGTTCCTGATGCCGCTGGTGCCGCCGGTGCTGTGCGCGATTCCTCTGGTCGCGGCGGTGCTGGGCGTTCGTGCCGCGTTTGTCGCGTCAGGTTTTCACCATCCTCTGATCTCCCTGATCGGCGAAATTGTCGCCGGCGCACTGGCCTACATCGGTGCGGTGCTGCTTTTTGCGCGGCGATTGGCCAATGATCTCTTTTCCTTGCTGCACGGCGGTTTCAAACGCGTGCCGACCTCCGCCGAAAAATAAATTTAAGCGAACGCTTCGCTCTGGCGAACTTACGTTTAACGGCATGCGAGCGAATACTTTGTTTGTACGAAAAGGTATCTGGGCGTTTGTCGCCTCTCTCTTATTGGTCGTCAGCGGCGGCGCTTGCGGCGGGGGTGGAGGAAATGGCTCGGGCTCAATTGACGGCAGCGGCGGTAACACCGGCGCCGGTGGCGCAGCCGCTGGGGGCGGAGCCCCCGGCAGCGGTGAATGCCTCATCGCCGATATGACCAGCCCGGGCGAGGCGGCCGATCACATCACGTTCGATGCGAACGTGACGGTGACAACCCTCGCCGGCAGCAGCACGTACGGCAGCATGGACGGCCCACCAGCGATCGCCACCTTCAAGAATCCCGTGAACGTGGTGGTCGGCGCCGGCGGTTCGGTGCTGGTCAGCGACTATGACAGCTTCAGCATCCGCCAGGTCGCCGTGGACGGAACCGTCACCACCTTGACCAAGCAACAGGGATTCGCTCAACCCTTCGGTCTTGGCTGGGGCAAAGACGGCGCGCTGTATGTCGGCACCGACTATGATCCGCAGGGAAACAAGAATCCCCAGTCAGGCACAATCTGGAAGGTTGATGCCACGTCCGGCGTCGCCACACCGGCGGCGCTTGATATGGGCCGCGCCCGCAGCTTCGCCGCGCTCGCCGACGGACGGATGGTGGTGGCCAACTATCAAAACAACCGCCTGTACACGATGGATGCGGGCTTTGCCCTGACCGAGCTGGCCGGCGGCACGGCCCCGGGATGCCCGGGCGCCTTCGCCGACGGCGTCGGCGCCGCCGCGCGCTTCTGGGCACCATACGGGATGGCCACCCTCAGCGATGGGCGCGTCATCGTCGCCGACTATGGCAATCATCGCCTGCGCGCCGTGACAGCTGACGGCGTGGTCACCACCTTCGCCGGCGACGGCGGCATCGGCAGCATCGATGGGCCCAGCGCTCAGGCTCGCTTCTCCGGGCCAGAGTCCCTGGCCATCGACAGCCACGACAACGTCTATGTTTCGGACAGCCTCGCTCACCGGATCCGGCGCGTCAGCGCGGACGGAAACGTCACCACTGTGGCAGGCACGGGCACGGCCGGCTGGAATGACGGCGCCGGCGCCCAGGCCCAGTTCTACGGGCAAGAGGGACTGGCGGTCACCGCGGACGGCGCCACCCTTTACGTGGCGGACGGCAGCAGCGGGACTACGGCGCCCTATAACCGCGTCCGCAAGATCCAGCTCGGTCCCTGAGGGGCGCCCGCAAGAGGCGGGGCGGTCAGGGCTTCTGCGCGTGATCGCCAACTTGCGTCGCAAAAAGCGCGTCGGGTGCGCGGCGATCGACATCGATTTATGTCACATAATTTCAATGTGATATAAATAGTTCACGATCTATAAATGCGACGCATAAATAGCACTGCCTAAAACGTGAAATCTGTGCGAAAAAGTTGCACCACGTTATGGCCAGACTATCGCGAACACAGCGGCGCGTGAGCTATCGGGCTCGGGTCTCGCTGGCCGAACCGGGCGGTCAGGTACGCATCGCCGGCCAGGCCATGAATCTCAGCGTGGCGGGGATGTTTGTTCATGCCGCCGGGTCGTGCGCCCTGGGCAGTGACGTGGTCTGTGACATGCCCCTGCCCAGCGGCATGTGTCAGGTCAAGGGCCGGGTGACGCGCGTGCAGCGATTGCCGGATGCCACCGGGATGGCCATTCAGTTCATCGACCTGCCGGCCTATCAGCAGGCCATGCTGAATGACCTCATCGAACGCAGCCGGGAGCCATCGATCCCCCTGGCGGTGCGTTTCGAGGGAATGTCGGCGCCCATCCAGTGCCGCGGCATTTTTTTCGACGACAAGCTTCGCCTGCGCACCAAGGTCCCGTTCCTGCGCATCGGCTCGCACGTGCAGGTCTCGGTCGACGGCAATCACGACGACCTGCCGGCCACCGCCGACCTGACCGGCACGCTGGCCAGCGTGGCGCTGCGGCCTTCGCCGCTGGACGGCATCCCGCGCCTGGCCATCGATCTCGACGTGGCGCGCTCGGAGATCGAAAGCCAGGAGGCGAACGGACCTTCGCCGCTGGAGCAGGCCATCGCCGACTGCGTGTCATCCGACGCCGCCGGGCACACCCCCACGCCGTCGCCCGTACCGGTCAACACCGGCCGTCCGGCGCGCCGGACGCCGCCGGAGCATCGCTTCTCGTCGGCGATGGTGTCGGGCGAGTTGCAACCGCGCAACCGCACGCGCACCGAAGAGTTCGAAGCCCAGGACGCCGCCAACACGATCTCGGTGGCGTCAGGCGACGGGTCAGTCGGCGTGGCCACGCCCGGCGCTGCCAATGACACCGACGCCGCCGGGGCGCCGCAGGCCCGGTCCATCAGCGACGATTGGACCCAGACCGAGGCGATCCCCACCGACGAGCGGCGAGGCGCATCACCCGGCCGGCGCCAGCCTGACCAGCAGCCACCTTCATCATCCTGGGCCCCGCGCGTCCTGGCCCTGTCCGGAATCGCCGCCCTCGGTCTGTGCGTCGGCCTCCTGCTCGTCCGGTCGGACCTGACCCGCCAGACCACCTCCTCCAGCGCCACAGCTGGCGCCGGGCAAGGCGCGGGCTCCTCCTCCACGGCGCAGGCTCCCGCCTCCCCGGCCGCTCCAGCGCGCCCGACGCTGACCAGCGGTCAGGCCGGCGCACCAGTGAGACCGGTGATCGTGCCAGTCACGCCAGCGCCAACCGCACCGCTGGGTGCCGAGCCGCCATCAGCCAAGCCGGTCGTTGCCGCCAAAGGTCCCAGCGCAGCGAGCCCGAAGCTGGCCGGCCGCACGCCCACCCCGGCCCACCGGATCGCGCGCCCCTCGCGCCCCCCGGCGCCGCTGGCCTTCGATCCAGAGACCAGGCAATACAAGCTCAACGGCGTGGCGTCTTTTGATCTGGGCGGCGCCAAGCTCACCGGACTCACCGGTTTCAGCGGGGCGCCCGGCGCCAACGTCCGTGGCATCAACGTGGTGGTCGAACCGGGGACCACCCGTCTGCACGTGACCTTTCATGACCCCGAAGGCGACGGCGCCTACGGCGTCCAGGTCACGCCCTCGTGGCCCACGATGTCGGCCATCTCCGAGAAGAGCGCCGAAGGCTTCACCATCACCTTCGTCGCGCCCGCGCCCGATTCAGCGACCGTCGACTGGCTGCTCGTGCACTAGGAGCGCGTAGAGCGTAGGCCGGCTTGGCCGGCAGGAGCTCGCGCGGGAGGTTCGGAACCCCACCGAGGGTTCCGAGCTAACCAGACGCGCGGCATGCCCACAGCTGGCGGCGCAGGGCCGAGACGTCCAGGCCGTCGCCGATGAACACCAGCTCCGTGCGCGGAGGCTCCGTGCCCCAGGGTTCGCCGAACGACAGCGACGTGCGCGCGCCCGCCCGCTCCAGAAAACCACGACGGTGGTCCCCGGCGATGTGGACAAAGCCCTTGGCCCGCAACAGCGCGTCGCCCAGGCGATCGCAGATGGCCAGCAGCGGCGCCGCCAGCAACGGCACGTCGTCCGCGAAGGCCGCCGCGCCCAGCTGGCTGTGGCGGTGCGGCTCCTCGTGGTGATGCTGATGCCGGGATGACGTCGGCCTGGCGACCGGGTCCAGCAGCCAGGGAATCAGCTCGGCCGTCCCCGCCGTGGTCAGGGGAAAACTGGCCCGCTCGGCGGCGGGGTTGCGCTGGGCCAGCGCGGCGTGCAAGGCCGTCGTCTGGTCGGCCGTCGCCACATCCAGCTTCGAGATCAAGATGCGATCCGCCGCCTCCACCTGGGCGCGCGCCTCTTCGTGCCGCTCCAGTTGCCGGGCGCCCGATTCGGCGTCGACGACGCAGATGACCCCGCCCGGCACCACGGGCGCCTTGCGCGCCGGCAGCGCCGCCAGGCCGTCCAGGATCGACCAGGGTTCGGCGATCCCGGTGGTCTCCAGGATCACCATCTCGGGCGACGATCGCGCGATGACCTCGGCGATGCCCTCCCACAGCTCGGACTGCACGCGGACCTCGTGGCAGACGCAGCCGCCGGCCAGCTCCATCACGTCACCCGAGCGCGCCTTGATGAGACGGCTGTCAATGTCGATGCGCCCAAGCTCGTTGATGATGACGCCGATCCGGCGCCGGTGCTGCTCGGTCAGCACGCGGTTGAGCACCGTGGTCTTCCCCGCCCCCAGAAAGCCGGTGAGTATCAGCAACGGTACAGGCGAAGACCCGCCGTCTTCGGTTTCGTCGTCGAGTTTTGGCAAGCGCGCGGCAGTCTAGCGTGTCGGTGCAGACTTTTCGATGGCGGCCGCGCGCTCAGTCCTCGTCCGATTCGTGGGCGGACCACGGCCGGGGCGCCCGCCTGGCCGCGCCGTCGTTGACCGGCGGTGCCATCGGGCTGGTGCCCGGCACACAGCGCCCCAGCGCGCCGGCTATCTCCGCGTCGGAACCGCTCAGATCGACCGGGCAATCACGGCCGGTCAAGCTGCGCAGCGCCCGCAGCGCGTAGGTTCGCACCAGCGGATAGGGGTTCAGCACCTGACGGGCCACCGCCATCGTCCCCTGCGTAACGTGGTGCTCGCCCACGGCGACGATCGCCGCGCTCTGCTCGTGCGCCTTGCCACGCTCGACGGTGGCCACCAGCACGTTGCGATTGAGATCGTCGCCGTAAAGCTGGGCCAGGGCCGTCCGGCTGTAACGCCTTCCCCACCACCGTTCCATGTCGCCGACCAGTTGCGACACCGTCTTGTCCGCGTGGCACAGGGCGCATTCCAGCGGCCGATCTTTTTCCACGCGCACCTGGTCGGTCGGCGAACCGATGCGGTGATACCGGGTCAGCGCCGTGCCCAGACCCATGTTCTTGCGCGGCATGTGGCAGGCCACGCAGGAACCGCCCGCGCCACCGGGATCATGATGAGCGTGACCGCGCAGCGCCTCGCTGGTCTGGTACTGGCTGTGGCAGGTGGTGCAAACAACGTTGCCGGCCGGCGTCTGCAGACGGGCCATTCGCTCCGGCTGGTCGGCGGCGTGCGGATCATGGCAGGTGGTGCAGGCCATCTGGCGAGCGCACCCGCCCAGCAAGAAATCACGCGCCTCGCCCGAGGTGATGTGGCTGCCGCCTGGCCCGCTGGTCCGCCGTCCCCCCTCCCAGGTGAACGGATAGCGTGAAAACAAGACCTGATGACAGCGCGCGCAGGTCCGATTGATCAACTCGGCACGCGACACCTGCTGTGCGCCGGCGACGCCGCGCACGTTCATGAACGTGCTGTGCGGCGCGAAATCGGGCAGCACGCTCGGCTTCTGAACGTGCTCCCGGCTGCCCCCGTGGCACGATTCGCAGCCGATCCCGATCTCGACCAGATGCTCCGCGGTCAGCGAACGGCGCAGCGTCTGGATGCCCGCCGCCAGCACCGCCTGGCGGTCGTCGGCGTCCGGAACCCGGGCGTCATCTACTGGCCCCTGCCCTGCGACAAAGCTTGCCTCGGCGGCGACGGCCTGCACCAGCGCTTGTTCATCCGTCACCTTGAAGGTCCAGCGGCGCTCCGACGGCAGCAGGCGGTCAACGACCTCGCCCTGAAAAGTGGGTGCGCCGGGCCCGTGCAGCGCACCCCAGGTGCCGTCGAAGTACGGATACGTGTTGTGACAGAAGACGCAGGTCTGGTTCCAGACGCCGCCGGCCCGCAACCCCGGCCGGTCGCCGACCATCACCGAATACCCTTTCAGCCGATACGACTGCGTCTGCAAGAGGTACGAAACCGGCAAGAGCAGCTCGTCGCCGACCTCCTTGCTTCCCGGTTGCCCGCTTGTCCGTGGATCGATCGCGGCCGCCCGCGGGTCGACGGCGGCCACCTCGACGCCGGCATAGTCTTCCCGGTACCGCCCACCGATCAGCTTCGTGACCCGATAGATATGATCGCCGAAGTGCTTCGAGGACAGGCGCATGAAACGCACGCCGTCCTTCTGCTCCAGCACCGCGGCATCGTCCTTGAACCGAAAGGTCTCCCCGGCAAAGGGAGCACGAATCACAGCGTCGCCCGGCAGGCGGGTCATTTCATGCATGGGCGAACCGCGCCAGGCCGCTTCGATCGCCGCGTGGCACCCCCCACACGCCGCTGACCCGGCGTAATCACTACGAAGAATGTTGCTTTGCACCCGCGGCCCGGCCGACGCCGCGAGAGGAACGTTGACGGTACGCTGTCCACCCAGGCCCGGGGCAACAGAGGTCCGACAGCCTCCCGTCCCCACCACGGCCAGCAGCGTCACCGATCGCAGGAGCGCCCCCGGACGTGATGCGATCACCGGGCCAGGTTACTCACGTTGGGTGCCTGACTCAATTGGTCTAGATGACGATTCGTCGGCAGCGTCCGGTTGCAGGCCGCTGGTACCAGCCGTAGGCTTATTGACATGGCTGGCGCCGAACTTTCAGCCACCGGTGGTGTTGAAGCGACGGTTGGACAGCCGCCCGCAGCCGGTTACGAAATTCGCTCGCGCTGGAAGATTGGTTCGCTGCCGCTCTTGCACGTGGTGCGCGGGATCGACCCGGCCACCGGTACGCGGCCACCGGCCATCGGCGTGATCGCCGTGGGCCAGGTCGCGGTCGGCGTGATCGCGGTGGGCCAGCTGGCCGTGGGGGTGATCGCCGTCGGACAGGCCGCGCTGGGCCTGGGGTGGGGCATCGGCCAGCTCGCGGTCGGATTGCTGGCCGCCGGTCAGGTCGCCGCCGGCGTGCTGGGGTCGGTCGGACAGGTCGCCGCCGGGGCACGACCGCTCGGGTTGATCCAGGACCACGGTCCCTGGGCCGCGCTGGCGTGGCTGATGGGCGGTCTGGCCATGCTCGCCTGGCTGACCCACCGTCTGCGCACGCTGGGACCGATCGTCGGCCGCGGCACCGGCGCGATGTCGTCGATCGCGTCGCTGCGAGACGGCCGGGCGCGCATCGCCGCGCACATCATCTCTGACAATCAGCTGCGCGCGCCGCTGTCCAACCGTCCCTGCGTCTACTGGCATGCGCTGCGTGTGGGTCCCGGCATTCGCACCCAGGAGAAAGGTGGCGGCAGCCTGCTGGTGGCCGACGCCAGCGGAACCGCACGCGTCGATCTGAAAGGCGCCGCCCTGTTCATTCGCAACGATCGCTACACCGAGCTGCCGGCGCCGGACTGGTCGCTGCACATGGAGACCTATCTGGGTCAGGGCGACCAGCTGTACATCGCCGGTCCCGTGCAGCTGGAACCCGACATCGATGCGCAAGGTCTGTATCGCGGCGGCAACATGGGACCGGTCTTCCACGGCGACGCAGACGATCCGGTCGTGATCACCACGCGACCGCCCGCACAGATGACCGCCGAATTGAAGCTGGGCTTCGCCATGGCTACCGCGCTGATGGTGGGCGCGCTGGCCGCCTTCCTGCTCGGTCACCCGGCGACGACGACAATGGTCTCCGTCGTGGGCGGGTAGCCGGTCCTGATCACATCGCCAGCGGATCCTGGCCAGGCCTGGTCACCCCGCGCAGTGTGGCCTTGGTGGTGGTGACGAAGCGGCCGCCGTCTTGAACCTCGACCTCCACAGAGATCGGCCCGACGCCGGGCGCGAAGGTGGTGCGGACGATGCGCATGGGATCCGACCGCGTCTCCTCGACGACGACGCAGTTCTTGTACGTGCCCGCCAGCACCGTGACCTGCTGGCCAATCGACACCACCTGGGCCTTGCCTTGCGCCAGAGTCCAGGCCGCTCCGGCCGCCAGCGGATCCTTGATCAGAAAGTCCCCCACCACGCCGTCCTCTTTGTGCGCGACGCCTTGAGGCGTGATGGCGTAACTGAGACGGTCATCTCCGACTTGAACCGTGGCGCTGTCGCCCGCCCGTTCGATCACCGAGTAAAACGCCAGCACGTGCTGGCCGTCCTTCTCGATGTCGTACGACCATTTCCAGCCGGGTTGCAGCGGGTAATAGTCGGCCGCGTTGACCGGACCAAGGGGGGCGTCTCCCGCCACCGCGCCCGAACCGCCCGCGCAGCCAACCATCGGCAGCGTCACCAGAAACACCCACATCCCATACACCGGCCACGCCCGAGCCCTAGAATTTCCCATGACGCCAGAATGCCAAACGCGCCGGGAACCCACAACCGCCGTCAGACGAAAACGCCGCTAAAATCCGACCGACTTGTCAGAAAACTGAGGTAGCACGGAAGGGGCGGGCGCAAGAGCCCAGCTTTGCGCCAGTCGCGCCGGCAGCATCGTGGTACAAAGGTTGCACTTCTCCGCTGCGATCGTGAGCGAACAGTGATGTCCCTCCGAATGGCCAGCTTCAGTCTCTCCGTCAGCATTCTGGCGGGGCTTCTGGTCGCCGGCACGCCAGCGGCTGTACATGCCGCCGCAGGCAGCCCCGGTGAAGCCCAAGCCGCGGCCGCGACCGCGACCCTTCAGGCCGAACGCCGCAAGCTGGAAGTCGATCTGCAGCGAGCCAACGCCGAGATCGAGCAGCTGAAGAGGAAAGATCGCGGGGTGCGCGACGACTACCGCCTGCGCGCGCGTCTGGCCGACGCCGAGGCGATGGCGCGTCGACTGACCGAGATCGAATCCCAGCTGAACGCCGGCGCCGGTCACACCGGCAGCGCCGCGCAGCGACCGCCGGGCCCGATGGCCGAGCCGGCGCCCACCGATGGACCGGCCGAGCTGGAAGCGCGCGCCGACATTCTCACCGATCAATCGCGCCGTCTGGAAGCCCAGGCCGCGGCGCTGACCCAGCGGGTGGCCGGCCTGCGCAGCCGCATCGAGCTGCGCCGCCGGGCCGGTCAGCTGGAATCGGATCCATTCGCCCCCATGGAAGGCGCCAAGCGCCGGTTGATCGCCAGCGTGCCGGCTGGCTCCTCGCCGGCGCGCGATACCAGCGGCGGCCCCGCCAATATCGGTGCCGGCCGCGGAGGCCCCAGCGGCGACACCGCTTCCGGCGGCTCATCGGCGGGCGCCCCATCGCCCCAGGCGACGACGCCGCCCGGCTCAAGCCCTGCCATCCAGACGCCGACCTCGGGCCCAACCAGCCCGTCGGCGAAAGGTCTCTTTCCCGCCACCACCCCCGCCCCCAGCCCTGGCGGCGGCTCCGGAGCGGGCGCCGGTGACGGCAGCGGCTCCCTGTCGGCGCAGCTCCGCGATTTTCTCGATCCCAGCGCGCTGGCCGCCATTCGCAAGCTGGAGATGGCCGGCACCCCGGTGGCCAACCTGGAGGCCCTGGAAAGAGCGGCCGCCGCCCTGAAGGAACGCGCCCAGAAGCTGCAGGGTCAATCGAACAACCTCCGGGAACGCGCCCGCACCCCGCGCTAACCGCGCCGCCCTGATAGTATGCGCGCCGATGCGACGCCGCGCCTCGGCGCTGTTAGCGACGGCCCTTGCAGCCGCCACCAGCGTGGAGCTGGAGACAGCGTCGTGGGCCGACGACACGGAGCACGCCTCCCTGCGTGCGGAGCTGGGCGTGGAGTACGACACCAACGCCCAGCGCACCGAGCTGGTGGGCAGCAGCAACCCACCCATCGTGCAATCGCCACTGGGCCGGGGCGTGTTGACGGGCGCGCTGTCCGACGTGATCGCCCCTGGCCAGACCATCGCCCTGGCGGCGACGCTGGGCGGAAAGTTGTTCACGAAACCGGAGGCCCGCACCGAAAACGTCGGCGTGGTGTCGACCTCGGCGCAGTGGCGCCTGCGAATGGCAGAGCGGGCCAATCTGGGTGTCGCCGGTTTTTATTACGAGGCATTCCAGCAAGGCGACCAGCTGACCACCAGCGGGACCGCCAGCCAGCGTGGCGATTTTCGCTCGCTGGCGCCCAGCGCCCGCGTCGGTTTTTTCGTCGATGACCACGCCGAGCTGGCCCTGACCGGCGGTTATCGGCTGCTGGTGTTCAAACCGAACCTCGACTACAGCTTCTCGGCGCCCACTGGCGCGCTGGATCTGCGCTGGCTGAGCGAGAACGCCGAGGCTGGCGTCGACTGGGAGCTGGGCGCCGGCATCGGTTTCGAGCGGCGGGTCTTCGAAGGGCCGGCCCTGACCAAGGGCACCTGTCCGGCGACCGCCAGCGGGACCTGCCCGCCCGTCCGCACCGCGCTGGGCCGCCGCGACGAATTCGCCACCGGCCACATTGAACTCACGCGGACAGGCCTGTTCCTGGTGGGGCTCGGCTACATCGTCCACTGGAACAGCTCGAACAGCGTCGGCGAGACGCTGCAGCGCCACTTCGTCTCCCTGCGCCTGACGACCGGCCTGCCCCTCGGCCTGTACCTGGCGGCGCGGGGCGAGCTGCTGATCGCCCGCTATGCCGATCCGGTGGTGCTGGCGTCGGCCACCGCCAGTCAGAGCAACTACCCCGACATCGACCGCGAGAACCGCAGCAGCCTGCGCGTCGATCTCAGCCGCGCCCTCACCGACAGCCTGCAGCTCATCGCCCGCTACACCATCTACGTCAACGAACTGGGCGACTCCGTCGGCCAGTACCACCGCCAGACCGCCCTGCTGTCCCTGGCCTTCACCCTCGACAAATAAAAAAGCCCGTCGATCTGACGGGGAACGGCTCGCTGCCGCTCGCGCTCCCCGGTCCCCTTCGCTCCGCGCGGCAAAGCCGCGCGGAGCTCACCCTCGGTCTTGGGCGCCAGAGCGAGCGCAGCGAGCGAGTTTATCCACGGGAGCGCGGGCTCTGCCCGCGCGGCTCACCGTGCGAGAAGCGCTGGGGAGGGCCCGCGGGAGGGGGCAGCAGCCCCCTTCCGCGCAGCGAGCGCCCGGCGCGAGCGTTACATCATGCCGCCCATACCGCCCATGCCACCCATACCGCCCATGCCGCCCATGCCGCCGCCGCCAGCGGGAGGAGCCGGGGGCTCTTCCTTCGGCAGCTCGACGATCAGGGCCTCGGTGGTGATGAGCAGGGACGCCACGGAGGCGGCGTTCTGCAATGCGGAGCGAACCACCTTGGTCGGATCGATGACGCCGGCTTCCACCAGGTCCTCGAACTCGTCCGTGGCGGCGTTGTATCCGAAGGCGCCTTTTCCTTCGCGCACCTTGTGCACGACGATGGAGCCCTCCTTGCCGGCGTTGGCGGCGATCTGTCGGCAGGGTTCTTCCAGCGCGCGGCGCACGATGGCCACGCCGGCTGCCTGCTCGGCCGATCCCGTCTCCAGCTTCTCGATCGACGACAGCGCGCGCACCAGAGCGACGCCACCACCGGGGACGATCCCCTCTTCGACGGCGGCGCGCGTGGCGTGCAGAGCATCCTCGACGCGGGCTTTCTTCTCCTTCATCTCGGTCTCGGTCGCGGCGCCCACGCGGATGACGGCGACGCCGCCCACCAGCTTGGCCAGACGCTCTTGCAGCTTCTCGCGATCGTAGTCCGAGGTGGTGTCCTCGACCTGGGCGCGGATCTGCTTGACCCGAGCCTCGATGTCCGGCTTCTTGCCGGCGCCGTCGACGATGGTGGTGTTGTCCTTGTCGATCGAGACGCGCTTGGACCGACCGAGATCCTTCAGCGTCACGCTCTCCAGCTTGATGCCCAGGTCCTCGGTGATGGCCTGGCCGCCGGTGAGGACGGCGATGTCCTTCATCAGATCCTTGCGGCGATCACCGAAGCCCGGCGGCTTGACCGCGCAGACCTGCAGCGTGCCCCGCAGCTTGTTGACCACCAGCGTGGCCAGGGCCTCGCCCTCGACCTCGGCGATGATCAAGAGCGGACGACCGGAGCGGGCCACCTGCTCCAGGACAGGCAGGAGGTCCTTCATGCTGGAGATGTTCTTCTCGTGGATGAGAATGTACGGGTCGTCCAGCTTGGTCTCCATGCGCTCGGTGTCGGTCACGAAGTACGGCGACTGATAGCCGCGATCGAACTGCATGCCCTCGACGACATCCAGCGTGGTCTCCATCGACTTGGCTTCCTCGATGGTGATGACGCCTTCCTTGCCGACCTTCTCCATGGCGTCGGCGATGATCTTGCCGATGAACTGATCGCCGTTGGCGCTGATCGTTCCGACCTGGGCGACGTCCTTCTGACCCTTGGTCGGCTTGGACATCTTGCGCAGCGCCTCGACGACCTTCTCCACGGCCTTCTCGATGCCGCGCTTCAGCTCCATCGGGTTGTGCCCGGCGGCCACCAGGCGGCTTCCTTCGCGGAAGATCGCCTGCGCCAGCACGGTCGCGGTGGTGGTGCCGTCGCCGGCGATGTCAGACGTCTTGGAGGCGACCTCCTTGACCATCTGCGCGCCCAGGTTGGCGAACTTGTCCTCCAGCTCGATCTCCTTGGCGACGGTGACGCCGTCCTTGGTGACCGTGGGCGAGCCCCATGACTTCTCGATGACCACGTTGCGCCCGCGCGGACCCAGCGTCGCCTTGACCGCGTCGGCCAGTTGATTGACCCCGGACAGGATCCGCGCCCGCCCGGCCTCGTCGAACAGAATCTCTTTGGCTGCCATGTTTTCCCTCTACTTTTCGATGACGCCGAGGACATCGTCCTCGCGCATGATGAGATGATCGACGCCGTCGATCTTGATGTCGTTGCCGCTGTACTTGCCGAACAGCACGCGGTCGCCCTTCTTCACGGCCAGCGGTCGCAAGGCCCCCTTGTCGTCGAACTTGCCGCTGCCGACGGCCATCACCTCGCCCTCGGCGGGCTTTTCCTTGGCGCTGTCGGGAATGATGATCCCGCCTTTGGTCTTCTCTTCTTCTGCGACGCGACGAACCAGAATTCGATCTGCAAGCGGGCGGACCTTCATGGTGACTCCTCCGAAATGAACAGGAAAACGGTCTAGCACTCAGCGTGAGCGACTGCTAGGCGCGGACTTTATGCACAAGTCCTTTTCTGTCAATGCCTTCGCGGTGCGTCGTTAGCACCCGCTTCGTGGTTCTGCCAAGGTTAATAACATGTATCTAATTGTAATGATTAATGAAACTTGACGAACTGCCGATGATTACCTTGTAGTAGAAGCATGCAACTCGCCGATTCAATCGAAGAGTTCTTTCACGCCGAGGTCGACCGGGCTTTCAAGGAACACGGACTGACCTGCGGCACCCTGACGGAGCACTATGTGGTTCAGCTGCTGGCCGCCTATGGTTCGCAGCCCATCGAGGAGCGTCCGCTGGCCCTGCGGATGATGGCGGCCCTGGACGCCACGCCGCGCGAGCGTCGCCTGAAGCTGCGCGAGATCGGCGACACGTCGCTTTACGTGTCGGGCTTCTGGACGGACAGCCTGGTTAACAAGCCGGTCGACGTTGATTACTACATCGACATGGGCGGCACCGCGTACGGCGAGCTGGCCCGCGGTGGCACCGGCTGGTCAGGCGATCCACTGGGCAACGTCTTTGGCGAGCTGGCGGAGAACTTCGTCCGATTCGTCGAGGTGCTGATGCTGGTCAGCCGCCGCACCTCCCACTGCAACAACAATCAGGACGTCGTTCGTCTTTACCAGCGCTGGTTGCGAACCAAGAGTCAGTGGGCCGCCCGCCGACTGGCGGCGCTGGGTGTGGTGCCACCGAAGAACGATGGTCCTCTGCAGTGACCACCAAGGACGGAGCGCCTGCCAGTGCCCCGTCGGTGCTGACCCGCCTGCAGCTGGGCCTGGAGCAGCTATACCGGGTGCGGACTGATCTGGCGGTCGACGCGTTCGTCATCGACGAGGTCGAGCGCCAGGAGGTGGGGCCGGCCCGCGCCCCCCGCGAGCAGCTGTTCCTTCGCCAGTCGGGTGACGAGCTGGATCTGGCGCTGTTCGTCGATCCAGCCACGGTGGCCAACCTCGAACGCCACGATCCGGCGGAGGGACTGGACGAGGAAAATTTCAGCGACTTCTGTCTGGCCGTCGAAGGCGTCAGCCATTTCGTCTATGTCGCGCTGTGCGCCGCCGGCGAGCGGCGCGTGTCGGCGCTGGAGCTTGAACTGCAGGCCGAGGTCGACAAGTTCGCCTGCTGCGTGCTGCTGACCAAACGGGGGACCGAGCTGCGCCGCCGGCTGTTCAATGACGTCCGGTTTCATTCCGATCTGGACCACGACGAGCGCCACCGCTATCAGACCGCCAACGATCAAGCCAATCGATACGCGGCCACGCTGGAGCGCCGGTTCATCTGGCCCGATCGCCTGCCCGATATGCTGGATGAGCTGCGCCAGTTCTATCGACTGGGGCTGTCCGCCAAGCTGGAACACATCGCGCGGGCGTCCAGCTAGCGAACGAGGAACGCTCAGCCGAGGCGCATGTTGTCGATGAGGCGGGTGCGTCCCACGAACGCCGCCACCAGCATGACCGCCGGCCCGTCGACCCGGGCCACGGGCGCCAGCGTCTCGGCGTCGCGCAGCTCGACGTAGTCGACGCTGTCGACCTGTCCACCGAGCGCGCCCTCCACCAGGGCGACCAGCGCGGCGGCGTCGCGCTGACCGTCGCGCGCGGCGGCCACGGCGGCGACCAGGCCCCGCGACAGGGACAGCGCCCGCTGTCGCTCGGCGGGCGACAGATAACGGTTGCGGGAGGACATGGCCAGCCCGTCGGTCTCGCGCACGATGGGCATGCCGACGACGTCGACGGGCATGTCCAGATCGCGCACCATGCGGCGAATCACCGCCAGCTGCTGGAAGTCCTTCTCGCCGAACAGCGCCACGTGCGGGCGCACGACGTTGAACAGCTTGCAGACCACCGTGGCCACACCGGCGAAATGTCCGGGGCGGCGATCGCCGCACAGACCTTTTTCGACCTCGCGCACCTCCACGAAGGTTTGAAAGCCGGGCGGATAGACCGCCGCCGCGTCGGGAACGTAGGCAACGTCGGTGTCCGCGCCGGCCGCCAGGGCCAGATCGCCGTCGAGATCGCGCGGGTAGCGGGCCAGATCTTCGCCGGGACCGAACTGGGTCGGGTTCACGAAGATCGACAGGACCAGACGGTCGCCACGCCGGCGGCCTTCGCGCAGCAGCGACACGTGGCCTTCGTGAAGGGCGCCCATGGTGGGGACGAAGGCGATGCGTTCGCCGCGCTGGCGGGCGGCTTCGGACCAGGCGGCCATCTCGGCCGGCGAGCGGATGATGGCGGGCGGCGCGCTCAATCCCAGCTCTCGTCTTTCGATGGAAATCGCCCCGCCCGGACGTCTTCGGCGTAGGCGGCGAAGGCCTGTCCGACGGCGGCGCCCATCTCGGCATAGCGACGCACGAAGCGCGGCTTCCAGGACGGCTCCAGCCCCAGCAGATCGTGCATCACCATCACCTGCCCGTCACAGTCGGGGCCGGCGCCGATGCCGATGGTCACCGCCGGCGACGCCTGGGTGATGGTGGCCGCCAGGGCGCGCGGCACGCCTTCGATCACCATGGCGTAGGCGCCCGCCTCCCAGACAGCGCGGGCGTCCTCGACGATGGCGGCGCGCTGCTCCTCGGTGCGGCCTTGAATCTTGAAGCCGCCGAACTGGTGAATCGACTGCGGCGTCAGGCCCACGTGCCCCATCACCGGAATGCCGGCGCGCACCAGGCGCCGGATCAACTCGGCCACCTCGACGCCGCCTTCGACCTTGACCGATTCGGCGCCCGCTTCTTTGATGAGGCGACCGGCGGCGCGCAGGCCGTCCTCTACCGAGGCCTGGTAGCTCATGAAGGGCATGTCGGCGACCAGGTGGGCACGGGTCACGCCGCGCGCCACCGCCCGCGTGTGATAGACGATGTCGTCGACGGTCACCGGCAGCGTCGAGCCCAGCCCCTGCACGACCATCCCCAGCGAATCGCCCACCAGGACGATGTCGACGCCGGCCTGCTCGGCCAGCCGGGCAAAGACCACGTCATAGGCGGTCAGCGCCACCACCTTGTCGCCGCCCTTGCGGGCACGGATGGCGGGCGCGGTGATCTTGGCCGTGGCGGGCGGTTTGGGCGCGGTCGACATGGTGGCCTGATTATCCCCGACTCCAGTGGCTGGTGCCTGTCCGGGTGTGGCGAATGACGGAGATCAGCTCGGCGCGGTCCTCGCCGTTGTTGACGAAGTCGATGTCCGAGGCGTTGACGATCAACAGCGGCCCTTCGTTGTAGTTGAAGAAGAACTCGGCATAGGCGCGGGCCACCTGCTCGACGTAGTCGGCGCGGATGGGCTTTTCCTCGCTGCGGCCGCGCCGGCGAATGCGGTCCAGCAGCACGTCGGTGCGCGCCTGCAGGTACACCACCAGATCCGGCGTCACCGTGCGCGGCTTCAGCATCTGATAGACGCGGTCGTAAAGGGCCATCTCGTCGGCGGAGAGATTCAGCGTGGCGAACAGACGATCCTTGGCGAACAGATAGTCAGAGACCGTTCCGCCCTGGGCGAAGAGATCACCCTGCGACAGCTCGGCCTGCTGGCCATAGCGCTGCAGCAAGAAGAAGAGCTGCACGGACATCGCGTGCCGCCTGGGATCCTTGTAGAACGGACCCAGAAAGGGATTTTCTTCGGGGTTCTCGCGGATGATGCGCGCCGAGAGCGCCTCGCCCAGGATCTCCGCCAGGCTGGATTTGCCGGCGCCGATGGGTCCCTCCACCGCGATGTACCGAGGCCGGTCGGTGCGCGCCATCGTCACCCCTATACCGCGCGCCATGATCAGTCGGCAAGGAGCAACTCCAGCCGGGCCAGCGTCGACCGGGCGCGGGTCGGGGTAGGCGCGGCGGGCACAATGAATCCGTTCTTCAGTTTCTCCTCCACGCAGGCCACGAAGTCCGCGTCCAGGTCGGTCGGTCGGGGAATCGACGCGCGGGTCAGGTTGCCGCGCGCGTCGATCTCGACGTCGACGATCAGCCGGATGGGCGGGCGAGCGGCCGTCAGCGGAAGTCGGGCCAGGCAACCGTCGAGCAGATCCGGTCGGCGGCGCCAGGCGGCGTCGACCATGGGCGCCGGAACGGGCCCCGAGGCGTGCACAGTCGCGGTGGCCACCACCCGATAGCCGTTGTGGCTGCCGCGCCGTTTGCGCTGCGCTTCCAGCGCGGCGAGATGTCCGCGCGCCTCCTGGGTCCAGCGACCGTCGGGCTGGGCGTCCAGGAAGGCACGGAAGGCCTCTTCACTGTCGGCGGCGCGTCCAGCCACCAGGTTGGCCAGACCCAGGTAATAGTGAACGTCGCCCGCCGGAACGAACGACACGTCGCTGCCCGCCTGTTGCGCCAGCTGCAGAAGAGCCATGCCCGGATCCAGGGACAGGGCGCGGGCGATCATCTCGCGCGCGGCTGTCGGTTGGCCGTCGCGATCCAGCGCCACACCCAGGCCGTAATAGCCAAGGGCCAGGCTGTGCTCGCGCAGGCGGCGATCGGCGGCCTCGCTGTCGGCGCGGATCGCCTCGCGATAGCGGTCCTCGGCCTCGGGCAATCGTCCCAGCGCCCTGAGCAGCTCGGCCTCGTTGGCGTACGTGGCGCCATCGGTCGGTCCCAGGGTCAACAGCCGCTCGGTGGCGGCGACGGACGCGGCGTAATGACCGCCCTTCATGTACGCCAGCGACAATCGGGACCAACCCAGCGCTTGCTGCGCCGGCAGTTCAGCCAGGGTCAAAGCCAGGCGCACCGATTGCGCGGCGTCGTCGAAATGGGCCAGCGTCATCTGCGTGTCGGCCAGGGCCAGGGTCAGGCGGAAATCGTCGGAGCGCAGGGTCAGGGCTTCGCGCAGCAGGGCCTCCGTCCTGGCGGCGCGCTGGCGCTGGGCGGTCAGCGCGGCCTCGGTACGGACGCTGGCCCCCGACGGAGAAGCGCGCTCCTGGGCCAGCAGCTCGTCGGCCTGGCGCACCAGCTGTTCGAATCGACGCTCGGCGGTGCCGGTGGCGGCTCGATCCCAAAACCCGGCCTCGTCGATCGCCCAGACGGGCGGCGCCAGCAGGGCGTGGACCACTGCCAGCGCCACGGCCATCAGACCCACCAACCCCGGCCGTCCGGCGGGCGGCGGCATGCGCCAAACACCCGGGGAGGCGGTCAACTGTTCCTCATCATTGTGCAAGCTGCCTGACGGAGCCCGGCAATTATACGCGCTGTTTCACCGTGATTTCAGGGTATGTTACCGACCGTGCACCCTGATGACAGTCCGCCGCGCACGATCACGTCGTCGGGGGCCATTGCCATCTCCAGCGACGATCGCACGACGCCCATCCTGAGCAGCGGCGTCGAAGAGCGCCCGTACAGCGTCCGCGATGAAGAAGAACAGTCGCTGATCGAACGCTGCCTGAACGGCAACATCGAAGCGTTCCGCCCGCTGGTGCAGCGCTACCAGCGCCTGGCCTTTTCCGTGGCGCTGCGCATGCTGGGCAGCCGCCCCGATGCCGAGGACGTCGCCCAGCAAGCGTTCGTCGACGCGTTCAACGCCCTCGATCGGTTTCGCGGACAGGGTCGACCGCGGGCGTTTTCCACCTGGCTGCTGCGCATCGCCGTCAATCGATCGAAGGACATCCTCAAATCCAAGAAGCGCACCGAAGAGCCGCTGCGCCATGACGTGCCGGGCAGCGCCGCGGTTTTTTCCCACGATCCCTCGAACCCAGAATCGAACGCGTCGCGCGGCGAGCGACGCCAGCACCTGGAGGAGGCGCTGCTGCAGCTGGATCCGAAGTATCGGGAGATCTTGATCCTGAAAGACATCGAAGATCTGTCGTACGACGAGATCCGCCCGATATTGGAATTGCCCATCTCGACCTTGAAGATCCGGGCGGTGCGTGCGCGCATGATGCTGCGCCGGCTGGTCGACGGCGAGGGGGGACGCTGACCATGTGGCGGCGCTCGCAACAGGGCGACAGCGAGGTCGTCGACGGCCTGGTCGAGGAGTTGGGCAGCCTGCGCGACGTCCACACCCCGCCCGCGCTGGTGGCGCGCGTGATGGGCGATCTCACCGATCGCCCCGCTCCATCCCTGCTGGCCTGGTTCCAGCGCCCGCTGCGCATCGTCCTGCGCATCTCGCCGCTGGGGATCCTGGGCGGCACTTTCAGCCTGGCGCTGGCTGGCGCCATGGTGGTGTCGACCGGCCGTTATCCCATTCCCATGACCATCAACGGCGCCGAGGTGCCGGTGGGCGCCACGTCGGCCACCACGCCGGCGAAGGTCCTGGTGCGGTTCTCGTACAAACCCGCGGGCGCACGACGGGTGGCGGTGGCCGGATCGTTCAACAACTGGGATCCGGCGGATATCTTTCTGACCAGCGTGAACGGCGGCGATCTGTTCACGGGCACGGTGGCGCTGCCGGCGGGCGAACAGGAATACATGTTCGTCGTCGACGGCAATTTCGTCACCGATCCCAACGCCGACGAATATCGACTGGACGAATTCGGCGGCCAGAACGCCGTGCTTCGCCTGGCGCCCGCGCGCTGAACAAGCGCCAGGCGCCAGACCACACAGACCCTAGGCGACGCCGTTTTTCTTGAGCCAGGCGAGGGCCCGGTTCCAGCCGTCCTCGGCCGCGTCCTTGCGATAGCTGGGACGATAGTCGGCGAAGAAGGCGTGTCCGGCTTCGGGGTAGACCTTGAACTCGCACGCGTGCGCCGCCTTCGAGTCGGACGCGGCCAGCGCCTTCTGCATCTGCTCGAGGGTGGCGACCGGAATGCCCTGGTCTTGGCCGCCGTACAACCCCAGCACGGGCGCCTTGATTGCGCCGGCGGCGGCCAGGTCGATGGGCTGCTGCGGGTGAAGGGGATCCTTGTCGCCGACCAGCCGACCGTACCAGGCGATGCCCGCCTTCAGCTCGGGGTTGTGCGCGGAATACAGCCAGGCGATGCGACCGCCCCAGCAGAATCCGGTGATGGCCAGCTTGGAGGCGTCGGCGGCGCCGGAGCTCTTGGCCCAGGCGACGGTGGCGTCGAGATCGCTCAGGACCTGCGCGTCCGGCACCTTGGAGACCACCGTGGTCATGATCTCCTTGGGGTCGGTCATCTTCGAGACGTCGCCCTGCCGCGCGTACAGCTCCGGCGCCACCGCCAGGTAGCCTTGCTTGGCAAAACGGCGGCAGACGTCTTTGATGTGCTCGTGCACGCCGAAGATCTCTTGCACCACCAGGATGACCGGGAAGCCCTTGCCCCTCCCTTTCGCCTTGGCGTTCTTCCCCGCGCCCTGCCCCTTGGCCGGCATCGCGCGATAGCCGGGGATGGTTCCCTCACCGGTGGGAATCTTGATCTCACCGGCCTCGATTCCTTCGCTGCCGGTGGTGATGGTGGCGGCGGAGACCGGTCTCACCGCCAGGGCGAATCCGCTGCCCAGCGCGGTGACGATGACCTGACGCCGCGTCGGGCGTCGAGCCGCAGAGAGCGCCGTGGTCACAATGGAAGCCTTCCCGTTTGGTCGCATGAGGAGTCCTTTAGTAGAAGTTCACCTGCAATCCAAGGTTGACATCGCCCACTGCCGAGAAGGCGGGGAATCCAACCAGTCCGTTCAGATCGACGATGAAAGAAAACCGGGGCGACACCCCGGGCGACAGCCCATACGCAAGTCCGAGGTTGGCGCCGCCCAGCAAGGGACCACCCTTGACGGTGTCCTTGACCCCGGGATCACTGGTGACGTTAGAGACGACGAAGCGAAAGACGCCGACGCCCAGCGTGGGCCCGGCGTGAACGCGAATGCGGTCCGGGCCGGTGAAGAACATCAACCGTAACAGCGCGGCGTTGGCGCCCGTGGCGTAGCCGTTGGAATTGGCCCCCGACCCCGCCTGGTGGATCCATTGAAAGCGCCCCGAGAGCGCCAGCGCCATGCGCGGGCTGATGTGCACGCCCAGCTCCGGCGAGACCTGGCCGAGACCTGCATAGCCAAAACCAGGGCCGAATTTTGATTGAAGGTCCTTGCGATATTCGAGGCCGTCGCCCTTTGCGTATCCGAAGCCGGTGCCGGCGCCGAGGCCAAGCCACCACTTGCGCGCCGGGTAGCGCCCCTCGCGGCCTGACGGACCAGTCGCCGATCGACCGGACTCACCGTGCGGGCGATCCTCCAGCGGGTTCTCCTCGTGATCAGGCGCCTCGGCGTCGGTGTCCTTGTCGCCGGACTCGCGGACCAGCATCAGGTTCGGGCTGCCGCTGTTGCCGTTGGACACGATGGCCTTGCCGTGAAGGTCGCGTCCCTCGACATAAAACTGCACCGACTTGCCGCCGGTGACGGTCTTGGGAATGCGCCCGACGTACCAGCCCTTGGCGTTCTTCTTCGTGTTCACCGGGGTGAACTCTTCCTGGCCGGGCACGCGATAGAACAGCACCACTGAAGTGACCTTCAGAGTCGCCGCCACCGCACAGCGGATGGTGGCCACCTTGTCGCGCACCACCTCGTCGGTGTTGGGACAATCCAGGGCCACCACGTGCATGGGCATGTCCGGTCCGTCCTTGTCGGACGCGCGTTTCTCCGGAGGTGGTGGCGGCGGCGGCGCCTTGTCGTCGTCGGCGTCCTTCTTTTCAGAGACCTTTTTCTCGGGCGGCTTCTTGTCGGGGGCCTTCTTTTCTTCCGCCTTCACCTCGCCGGCGCTGGCGCTCTTGCCCGCCTTGCCGCGTGCCTCGGCAAACACCTTGGCCATCTCCGCCGTTTCCATGGACGCGGCGATCCGGATGGCGGGATCGATCTGCAGCGCATGAATGAACGCCTGCAGCCCGGCGGCCTTGTCGTGAAACCCGACAATGTAGACCGCACCCAGGTGCAGGTACGTCCTGGCCATGACCGGGTGTTCCTCGATGCCGGCCTTCTTCCCCTCGACGACCGCTTCCAGCAACTGACGCTTGGCGCTCTTCCACTCGAGCGTGTCGTAGTCGTCGATGGCCCGCTTGTTCATCTCCACAAGCTTGGTGACCGCAGGCGGATCCTTCGCCCAAGCCGGCGCCGACAAGCACGCAAAAATCGCGAACAGAGCGAACACAAGCGGCACAGGTGGGCGCTGATTCATCGGCCGTCCTCGCTGGTACCAGATCCCTGTGTATCACGGGGCCAGTCACCAAATCTCTTCTTTCGACGACCAAACCGAATCCGACTCGCATCGGAGGCGGGCTACGCCCGCCGGAGACAGCGCCTGGCAAACAGGATCCGCCCCCGGCTCTCGTCGCGTGGGGAGAGCCCACGAGAGGGGCCAGCAGGCCCCTTTCGTGCAGCGAGCGCTAGAGGTCGAGATCCGCCTGCGCCGCCCGTTCCATGATGAACTTGAACCGCGCCTCGACGTCCTTGCCCATCAGCTCGCCCAGCACCCGGTCGGTCTCCGCGGCGTCGTCGACGGTGACCCGCAGAAGGCGCCGGCTGGCAGGGTCCAGGGTGGTCCGGCTCAGCTCGGCGGGCTGCATCTCGCCCAGGCCCTTGAAGCGCATGATCTCGGGCCGCGCGTTCTTGGGCAGCTCACCGACGATGCGATCGCGATCGGCTTCGTCCAGCGCCCAGTAAGTCTCCTTACCGTGGTCGATGCGGAAAAGTGGCGGCTGCGCCAGAAAGACAAAACCGTCGCGCACCAGCGGCGTCAGGTGCCGGTAAAAAAACGTGAGCAGCAACGTGGCGATGTGGTGGCCATCCGAGTCGGCGTCCATCAGCAAGATGATCTTGTGATAGCGCAGGCGGTCGCCCTTGAAGTCCTCGCCCACGCCGCAGCCCAGCGCCGACACCACGTCCTGCAGCTCCTTGTTCGACAGCACCTTCTGCAGCGACGCCTGCTCGGCGTTGAGGACCTTGCCGCGCAGCGGAAGGATCGCCTGCGTCTTGCGCTCGCGCCCCTGCTTGGCCGAACCACCGGCCGAATCGCCCTCGACGATGAACAGTTCGCTGCGCGCCGGATCCGTCGACGAGCAGTCGGCCAGCTTGCCCGGCAGGTTCAGGCGATGCGAGACCGCCGTCTTGCGGGACACCGCCTGCGAAGCCGCCCGCGACGCCTCCCGGGCCTTGGCCGCCAGGGCGATCCGTTCCACGATGGCGGCGCCCGCCGTGCGGTTCTCCAGCAAGAACGTCTCCAGCGCCGGGCGGACCGCGCCGTCGACCTGGTTCTGCGCCTCCGGGCTGCCCAGGCGTTCCTTGGTCTGCCCCTGGAACTGCGGCTCCTGCATGTAGACCGACAGGACGCCGACCAGCCCCTCGCGGATGTCCTCGGCCGTCACCGTGACGCCCTTGGGCGCCAGGTTGGCCGCTTCGATGAATGAGCGAACCGCCTTGACCACCGCCGCCCGGAACCCTTGCTCGTGCGTCCCCCCCTGGGTGGTGGGAATCGCGTTGACGTAGGAGCGGATGGTCTCCTCGTGCGACTCCGTCCACTGCAGGGCCACCTCCATGCGAAACCCGCTGTCGCCGGTCCGTTCGAAATAGAAGACCTGCGGCACGGTCGGGGCCTTGCCCCGATCGGTGACCACCTTGGTCAGGAAATCGGCGATGCCGCCGGCGTGGGCAAAGACCTCGCTGGTCCCGGCCGCCTCGTCGCGGAAGGTGATCTTG
>DATLVT010000857.1:0-2754 GCA_035577105.1 Polyangia bacterium | reverse complement strand
GGGGGGGGGGGGGGGGCGGGGGGGGGGCGACCGGCGCGGCTTCGGCCTCGGTGGACGGGTCCTCCTCGATCTCGTCCAGGAGCTCCTCGTCGCCCAGCTCCAGCGCGCCGCTGTCGTCGACCCCGGCAGCCACGTGGATGTCGCCGAGATCGACGTCCTCCCCTTCATGGGGCGGTGAATGCTGCTCGGTTTGCGCCTCAGTGGCGTGACGGACGGTCGCCTCGTCGTCAACGGCGACCGGCGCCGAGACGACGGGCGCCGGCGTGGGCCCTGCCGCGGCGATGGGCCCCGTCGCTTCATAGCGTCCGATGGCCGCCGCCAGCCGCCACAGGTGACCGGTGATCTCGGGATCGTCGGGCGCCAGGCGAAAGGCATTCAGGTAGGCGCGGAAGGCGCGCACCAGATCGCGCACCTCGACCTCGACCAGCTGGGCGGCGTTGCGGGCCACCGTCAGCTTGGTCGTCAGATCATCGGCCAGCGCGAACAGCCGGCCCTGCACCGTCAGCGCTTCTTCCCAGCGGCCGGTGGCCCGGGCCAGGCGCAGCACCTCGTCCTGGATCGACAGATTCAAGGGCGCCAGCGCGAACGCGCGCATGGTCTCGTCCAGCGCGCCCGGGGCATCGTTCAGGTGCTGCTCGCGCACGCCGGCCCGCAGGCGCAGAAGGTCGACCTGCTCCGTCTGATCGGGCCGGGCGCGCGCCACCGCGGCGTAGACCTCCAGCAGGCTGGTCCAGTTGCCGGTCTGCTCCGCCAGCCGTTCCAGCGCCGGCAACAGCTCGCGACCGGCCGGATCGGCCGGCAGCGCATCACGAAGCACGCCGAACGCTCGCCGCGCGTCGGACAGCTTCTCCTCGCAGATGGCGGCGATCTTCATGGCCGCGCTCAGTTGCGTGGCCGGATCGGCCGCCCTGGCCCGCGCCCCTTCGTAGATCTGGATCAGCTCTTCGTTCAGGCTGTGCTTGGCCGCCGCGTCGTCGACCAGCCGCAACGTCTCGTCGTCAGGTGACTCCGAATAGGCGCGCTTCAGCCATTCGAAAGCCCGTCGCGGCTCGCCCATCTCCTGTTCGGACAGGTGGGCCATCTCCAGCATCAGGCGCCGGCGCTCGGCGGGATCCTCGCACTGATCCAGCAGCTTCTCGTCGGTGAAGATCAGCCGCTGCCAATCGCCCGCCTTGGCGTACAGCGGCGCCAGCGCCTTGATGGCCTCCTGGTTCTCGCCGTCGATCTCCAGGACCCGTTCGAACGCGGCGATCGCCCTGCGGTCGTCGTGCAGGCGATCGCGCCACAGGACGCCGACCTCCAGCGCGCGCGGCGTGCGCGCCGCCGGATCTTCGATCAGGAACAGCTGCCGCTCGGCGACCTTGACTACGCGCTCCCAGTCCTGGCTGCGCTCGTACAGCGCGCGCAGGCGCTCGTTGGCGTCGATGTTGCGCGGATCCAGCTCGGCGATGACGTGCTCCAGAACCTGGGCCGCCTCCGACGGGTTCTTGAGGCGTTCGTCCAGCACCTGGGCGCGCAGCAGGGCCAGCTCGGCCGCGCGCGCCGGTTCCTTGGCCAGCGCCACCCGCCGTTCCAGGACCCGGATCAGCGAGCCCCAGTCGCCGTCGTTCTCGTGGATGCGCGACAGGGACTCCCAGGCTTCGTTGTCGCCGGGCACCAGATCGGTCAGCGCCTGCCAGTATTTCTGGGCGCGCGGCGGATCGTTCAGCGGTCCCTCGGCCAGCAGGGCCAGGCGGCGCACGCACTCGGCTTGCTGGCCAGGCTCCCCGGACAGGCGCTCCACCTGCAAGTCCAGGATGCGCGCTAGCTCGGGCAGTCTTTCCGACTCGGTATAGATGGTGGTCAGCGCTTCCAGGGCCCGGACGTCGCCCGGGTCGCGGCGGGCCACCTCTTCCCACCGCTCGGCCGCGTGGGGCAGGTCGTTCAGCTTGGTCTGGTAGATCTCCGCCATCTGCCGGACCAGCGGCACCTTCTCGTCGGTGTTGCTGGCCACGGCGGCGTGTTGATCCAGGACGTCGACCAGGCGGGCGTAGTCGCCGGCGCGCTCCAGGATCCCCTCCAGGCGGGTCAGGGTGTCGCGATCGCCGGGGACGATCTGCAGGATCTCCGCCGCCGCCCAGGCCCCTTCCTCCAGGTTGGCCAGCCGTTCGTCGTCGATGGCCAGCAGCCGTCGCAGCAAGCTGACCCGCTCCTGTTTGGAGTCGGTCAGATCGATCTGCTCGCGCAACGTCTTGGCCAGGCCGGCGAAGTCCTCCTCGCGTTCGAAGATCTCGACCAGGGCGCGCAGCGCCACCGCGTCGTGCGGCTCGGCGCGCAGGATGTCCTTGTAGATCTCGATGGCCCGCGTCGCGTTTCCCAGCTTCTCACGGTGAATCTGGGCCGCCCGACGCAGGGTCTCCGCCCGTTGCCCCTGGTCGGTCTGCAGGGCCGCCTCGCGTTCCAGCAGACCCGCCATGCCGTCCCAGTTCTTCTCTTTCAGCAGCAGCCGGCGCTGCGCTTCGCGGGCCCTGGTGTACGGGGGGGACAGCTCTTCGATGCGCCGCCAGGCGCCCAGCGCCCGCTCGGGATCGTTCAGGTTCTTTTCGGCGGTGGTGGCGATCTCTTCCAGCTGACGAACCAGGTCCTCGACCGAGGCGCCTCGCTCCTGCTCCTGCTCGACGGAAAATTCCAGCAGCTCGATCAGCGCCGCCCAGTCGCCCTTCTCCCGAAAATGTTCGGCGTAGGCCCTCTGGGCGGCGTGGTTGTCCGGCTGCA
>DATLVT010000856.1:0-13580 GCA_035577105.1 Polyangia bacterium | reverse complement strand
CTCGACTGGCGGCGCTGGAGCAGACCCAGACCAAGATCGTCGACAAGGTCGCGCCGTCGCTGCCCGACGACAAGGATCAGCTGTGGCAGCAGGCGTCGTCGCGCCTCAGCGGTGGACAGCGTGACGAGGGGCGGCGGTTCTATCGCGTGTTCATCCAGCGCTTTCCGCAAGACCCGCGCGCCTCGCAAGCCTACCTGGCCATCGGCCAGTCGTTCGTGGCCGAGAGCAAGTACCCCAACGCCGCCGCTGAATTCCAGAAGATCCTCGACGTCTATCCGCGTTCGCCGGAGGTCCCGGAGGCGATGTGGCAACTGTCCGCGGCGTTCGTCCAGCTGAAGTTCTGCACGGACGCCAAGGCGCTGCTGTCGGATCTGATCAAGCGCTACCCGCGGTCGCCCCGCGCCGCCGACGCCAAGAATCAGATCAAGCAGCTGGGCAAGATGCCCAAGAGCAGCTGCACGAGTTAGCGGGCGGAGGGTTAGCGGAAGGCGGCGGCGACCTGGCGGGCGGCGGCGGTGGGATCGGGCGCTGCGTTGACGGCGCTGATCACGGCGGCGGCCGCGGCGCCGCTGGCGGCGACGGCGGCCACCTGGTCCAGGGTGATGCCGCCGATGGCGACGACGGGGATGCGGACCTCGCGGCTGACGGCGGCCAGCGCCTCGAGGCCCACCACCGGGTCGGGGTTCAGCTTGCTGGCTGTGCCGAAGACCGGGCCGAAGCCGATGTAGTCGGCGCCGGCGGCCGCCGCGGCGCGGGCCTGGGCCAGGTTGTGCGTGGAGATCCCGACGATCAGATGGCGCCCGGTGGCGGCCAGCACCGCACGCGCCTCGGCCAGCGGGAGATCGTCCTGGCCCAGGTGAATGACGTCGGCATCCACCACCAGCGCCACGTCTAGCCGATCGTTCACGCAGAACGGAACACCGGCCGCCTTGCACACCGGCGCGATGGCCCGCGCGGCGTCGCGCAAGGCCGCCGCGTCGGCCCCCTTGGCGCGCAGCTGCAGGCAGCAGGGGTGGGCGGCCAGCAGCGCGCCCGCGCGCTGCGCCAGGGCGGCGGTATCGGCCAGCGCGGCGGGCGTGACGTCCACGATGGCGTAGTAGCCCCGCATCGATAAAGGCATGGCGTACAATATATGCGCTTTGCCCACGCCGTTTCGCCTGCAGACTGACCTTCGCCCGATGGGCGACCAGCCCCGCGCCATCGAAGAGCTGACGACCGCCATCAAGCGCGGCGATCCCTCGCAGGTTCTGCTGGGCATCACCGGCAGCGGCAAGACCTTCACCATGGCCCACGTGGTGGAACGCATCCAGCGCCCCACCCTGGTCATGGCCCACAACAAGACGCTGGCCCACCAGCTTTACGGGGAATTCAAGACGCTGTTCCCCGACAACGCCATCCACTACTTCGTGAGCTACTACGACTACTACCAGCCCGAGGCCTACGTCCCCTCGACGGACACGTACATCGAAAAAGATTCGCTGATCAACGAAGAGATAGACCGGATGCGGCACGCGGCCACGTACGCCCTGCTCACCCGGCGCGACGTTCTGATCGTGGCGTCGGTCTCCTGCATCTACGGCATCGGCGCCGCCGAAGCCTACCTGGGGATGAAGATCGATCTCGCCAAGGGGGTGGAGGTGCGGCGCGACGCCGTCTTGCGCCGCCTGGTGGAGATCCAGTACGAGCGCAACGACGTCGATTTTTCGCGCGGCACCTTCCGGGTGCGGGGCGACTCGGTGGAGATCTTTCCCGCCTACGAGCGCGAGAAGGCCATCCGCATCGAATGGTGGGGCGACGAGATCGAGACCATCTCCGAGGTCGATCCCCTGCGCGGCAAGGTCCTGCGCAAGGTCGACGAGGTGTCGATCTTCCCCGGCTCGCATTACGTCACGCCCGCCGATCGCCTGACCAAGGCCATGACCGGCATCAAGGAAGAGCTGCGCCCGCGCCTCATGGAGCTCAAGCAGCAAAACAAGCTGGTCGAGGAGCAGCGCCTGCAACAGCGGACGCTGTACGACCTGGAGATGCTGGAACAGATGGGGCGCTGCAAGGGCATCGAGAACTACTCGCGCCATCTGTCGGGGCGCGCCCCGGGCGAACCGCCGCCCACCCTGCTCGATTACTTTCCCAAGGACTACATCCTCTTCGTCGACGAATCGCACCAGTCGGTGCCGCAGATCGCCTCCATGTACAAGGGCGACCGTTCGCGCAAGGAGACGCTGGTCGATTTCGGCTTTCGTCTGCCCTCGGCCCTCGACAACCGACCGCTGCGCTTCGACGAGTGGGAGGCGCGCGCGCCGCAGACGGTGTACGTGTCGGCTACGCCCGCCGAGTACGAGCTGGGCTCGGCCCAGGGCGTGGTGGTCGAGCAGATCATCCGCCCCACGGGCCTGCTCGATCCGGTGATCGAGGTGCGCCCGGTGTCATCGCAGGTCGACGACCTGCTGGGCGAGATCCGCGAGCGGGTGAAGGCCGGCGAGCGCGTCCTGGTCACGACGCTGACCAAACGCATGGCCGAAGACCTGACCGAGTACTACACCGAGCTGGGCGTGCGGGTACGCTATCTTCACTCCGACATCGACACCCTGGAGCGCATCGAGATCCTGCGCGACCTGCGCCTGGGCGAATACGACGTGCTGGTGGGCATCAATCTATTGCGGGAAGGCCTCGACCTGCCCGAGGTGTCGCTGGTGGCCATCCTGGACGCCGACAAGGAAGGGTTCCTGCGCGCCGAACGGTCGCTGATCCAGACCATCGGCCGCGCCGCCCGCAACGTCAACGGCAAGGTGATCATGTACGCCGATCGCGAGACCGATTCGATGCGCAAGGCCATCACCGTCACCAGCCAGCGCCGCCAGGCCCAGCAGGCTTACAACCTGCAGCACGGCATCACCCCCAAGACCATCCAGAAGGCCATCGCCGAGCTGGCCGGCACCGCCCAGGACGACTTTGTCGACCTGACCAAGCCGATCAAGAAATCCAAATCCAGCGACATCCCCCTGGAAGAGCTGCCCCAGATCCTCTCCGCCATGCGCAAGGAGATGTTCGATCTCTCCGAGGCGCTGGAGTTCGAGAAAGCCGCTGTCATCCGCGACAAGATCAAAGAGCTGGAAGAGATCCAGCTGGCCATCGGCGGCTAAAAAAGCTCGAAAAAAGCCTCAAGCTGTCCGGTCGGCGTTGAACAGCAGGCGCCAGATCGGGGTCCCTTCGCCCTGGCACTGGCGTTCCCGGCGCGAGCAGGCGGCAAAGGGATTGTCGCGGTAAAAACTCCAGTCACCGGCGGCGTTGCGCAGGCGCCCCGAGCCCTCGCCTTCCAGCGCCGCCATGGCCTCCAGCGCGATGGCGAAGATGTCGGTTTGCACGAAGATCTCCCCGCCCGGTGCCAGCGCCTGCACCATGTCCGCGATCAAGCCGGCCGACACCACCCGGCGCTTGTGCTGACGTGATTTCCACCAGGGGTCGGGGAAATTCAGGAAGAACCGCTGCACCGACCCCGGCGCAAACAGGCGCGGCATGTCCACCGAGATGTTGGCGAAGACGCTGTGCACGTTGGTCAGGCCCGCCGCCTGACAAGCCTTGTTGGCGCGCGCCACCACCTCGCGCCGGATCTCGATCCCCACGCAAGACCGGCCGGGGTGTCCGTTCGCCCGATCCATCAGGAAATGCGCCTCGGCCGAACCCAGCTCGACTTCCAGCGTCGTGCCGGCGGGCGCCTGCACGCGCGCGACATCGATCTCCAGAAGGTCCGACTTCAGCGGGTTGACGTGCTGGCGAACGCGGCGCATGGGATGAGGACGCGGCGCTCGCTACCGGGACAAGCCGGCGCCCGCCGGCCGCTCCAGCAATCGCTGCAACAACGGAGGGACGACACTGATGGCGTCCGCGCCCGCGGCCGCGGCCATTATGACGTCGCCAAGCTCTCGCAGCGGCCCCACCAGCACGCGCGTCGCCCGACCATAGGCCCGACACGTTCCCACCGCCATGCGCGGCAGATCGATCACCAGCTCTTCGCCCGCAGGCAGCGGGCCGGCCAGCGGCGACAGCCAGCGGGCACCGGCGCACGCCGCCAGCACCGTGTCACCGGTGCGGCGACAACCGGTGATGTGGGTGGCGATGCCGCGCGCGGCGCAGCGCCGAACCGCCTCGCGACCCTCGGGGTTTCCGGCGACCGCCAGGACCAGGTTGCGGGCCAGCCCCGAGAGGGCCACCGCCTCGTCGACCATCCCGCCGGCGTCACCGGCCGCCGCTTCGACGCTGACCGGACCGTCGTCCATGGCCGCGGCGATCTCCACCAGCAGCGCGCGCCGCTCGGACGCGCTGCTGCCCAGCAGCGCCGACTGATCGACGGTCACGCCCCGAATCGCCCCTCGCTGCCCTTCTCGCCTGATCAGTTCGACATCGCCGCTGTGCAGGAAAAGCCTCATCTGCCGCCGCGCTCGGGATCCTCGTAGTCCAGCGCTTCAAAGTTCAGCTCGGACTCGTCGACCGGACCTGACTCCTCGCCGGCCTCGTCCTCGAACAGCAGCGGGACATCCTCACCCTCCAGCGACTGCCGCAGCGCCGCCACCCGACGGGCAATCCCCTCCAGCCGACGGCGGGCATCGGAGATGGCGCGCTCCAGCTCGACCAGCCGCTCTTTCATGAACTCTCCTGGACCGGAAAATACCACGGATACAGGCGCCCGGGACGGCGGGCCGTCCCTGCGGGACGGGGCGCCGGGCCGGCTCAGGCGGTGGCCGGCTTGCCCCCGCTGGATTTCCTGTCGATGTGGTTGATGTAAAGCTGCTGCAGGATGCCGATCAGATAGCTGGTCAGCATGTACAGCGCCAGACCGGACGGCAGCACCAGCGAGAACGCCGTGAACATGATCGGCATCATCACCGCCATCATCGCCTGCTGCTGGCCGTCGGGCGACGCCGGCGACATCCGCATCTGCAGGAACATCACCCCGCCCATCAGAAGCGGCGTGATGTAATAGGGATCCTTCGCCGTCAGATCGTGGATGTGCAGCATGAACGGCGACCGGAACAGCTCGACCGCATAGTTCAGCGTCGAATAAAGCGCGATCCAGATAGGCATCTGGATCAAGCTGGGCAGGCAGCCGCCGAAGGGCGAAACGCCGTGAGCCTTGTAAAGGTTCATGGTCTCCACCGACTGGCGCTGCTTGTCGTTCTCGTACTTCTTGCGAATGGCCGCCATCTTGGGCGCCAGCTTCTGCATCTTCTTCGCCGACAGCAGCGACTTCTGCGTCGGGTAAAAGGTCAGCAGCCGGATGAACAAGGTCAGCAGGATGATGGCCACGCCCCAGTTGTGGCTGAACGAATAGAAGAACTTGAGCAACGAAAGGATCGGCCGCGACAGGATGGCCAGCGTGACGTCGACCGCGTCGCCCAGCCGCACGTCTTCGCTCCCCGGCCGAACCTGTTCCAGATCGTGGATCACCTTGGGGCCGGCGAAGACGATGAACGGATACGCGACGGTGGCGTGCGGCGCCACGGTCCGCTCGGCAAATGTGATCATGCCGTCGCCGACGTCAGGCGCCGGAGACGTCGCCGTACAGGTGCGATCGCGCATCGGCGACTCCGGGAAAGGCACCGCCGCCACCAGGAAGAACTTGTCGTCGGCCCCCATCCACAGGACGTGGCCCAGCTCCTTCAGCGGATCCTTCTCCAGCTTCTCGACGGGGCGGCGGTGCGTCTTGTCGGCCACCTCGCAGATCAGCGACGCCGGGTTGGCGGAGCTGCCCGAGAAGAAACCGCCCCCCTTCTGCTCCGGGTTCTGGTGCCCGTAGACGTGAACCCCCAGGTGGTGATCCAGGGGCTTGTCGGTCTTGTTCTCCACCGTCACGTCCAGCAGCAGACGGTACGACTGCGGCTCGGCCCGATAGCGCTTCTCGATCTTCACGGCGTCGGTCTCGGCCTGGAACACCACGGTGTCAGGCGCCGGCTGGCTGACGGTCCAGGCCCCGTCCACCGGTGAGGCGAATCCAGAGCTGGGAAATTCCGTGTGCAGAGGGGCGAACTTGGCAGCGCCCGTCGTGACCAGTTCCAGGCCGCTCTGCGGGTCACCCTTGCGCAGCAGATACTTAGGCTCGCGCAGCTGGGCCTGGCGCAGGGTGCCGCCGTGGCTGGACAGCACGAAGCGCACCGCCGGGGTCAGAATCTCGACCTGCTCTTCCGGCCGATTGACGGCCGCCGCGCCCGCCGGCACGGCCGCCCCGGTGGTCGTCCCCGCACCAGCAGGCGCTCCAGGCGCGCCCGGGGCGACGGTCGTTCCCTGGGCGGTCGTCCCTGTCGAATTATCCGTGCTGGGGGTCGCCTGATGGGGGGGCGGCGACGGCGGCGGAAACAGCTTCATCCATCCGAACAGAATTCCGACGCAGATGACGATTGCAATGACGACCCGCTTTTCCATTCCACCCTACTCGTGAGCTCCGCGCGACCCCAACCGCTGGGGCACCGGGTCTATACCACCCCGCGCGAATGGATGACAGCGCCCCAGGCGCCAGGCGGCCAGGACCAGTCCCTTGATGACCCCGTGCTCCACCAGGGCCTCCTGTGCGTACACGGAACAGCTTGGTTCAAAACGACAGCGCGGTCCCAGCAGAGGCGAGATGGCCTGGCGATAGAAACGAAGGAGAAAGAGCAGGACGGTCTTCATCGGTTGCGCAGCTGTCTGGCAAGGCTAGCAAGTTCCAGGGCGGTTGGCGCCAGGCCCGCCTTCGCCGCCGATGGGCGCGCCACCACCACCAGATCGAGCCCGGGCGGCCAGGCGTGCATCAACTTGCGGCAACTCTCGCGAACCCAGCGCTTGACCCGGTTCCGCACCACGGCGTTGCCGACCTTCTTGCTGACCGTGATGCCCAGGCGACAGCTCGCTGCTTCACGCCCTGGCCCCGCCCTGCGCACGAACATCAGATAGTGCGCGCCGCTCAGCCGCCGCCCGCCATTCTGGATCGCCAGGTACTCGGACCGTTTCGAGACCCGCAGCGCGCGCGAGAATGTCTCCCGGCGAACGGGCCCGGCCAAGCGCTACTTCTTGGCGATGGAAACGGTCAGCTGCTTGCGGCCCTTACGGCGGCGACGGCGAATCACCTCGCGCCCCGCCGCGGTCTTCATTCTTTTGCGGAAGCCGTGCGTCCGCTTGCGACTCTTGCGATGGGGTTGAAAGGTTCTCTTCGACACGGGCTACCTCCGGACTGACACAAAAAAAAGCGCGTTTTCACGCGCACGGCGAAAGGCGAAGGGAATACACCGGTCGCTTCGGCCTGTCAACCACGCTTGCGCCTTTCGCTCATCGTCCCGGATCCGGCCTGTCGCTCCGCGGGGTAGGAATTGTAGGCCAACTCCGCGCCGCGACCTTGTTTCGAGATCGTCCATCGGCCTGATGTTCCACGCGGCCTTCGTCGACGGGAGTTTTGCGTCACTTCTGCAACAGCGGAGGAATTCCTCGACGGAGGTTCCTCCATATTGAAACGACGGATCGCGCAAAGCCGCATGTTATGGGGCCTGGCGCGCTCGCGGTACAAAATCACCCGTGAAACGCGAGTGTGTCAGAAACGTGTCTGCGTCGTGGCACGAAATTTCATTTCGCCTCGCGTGCTTACGACCAGCATCGTCACGTCCTGCGCTTTTCGAGCTGCCTGGGATTTTTCCGCGCTGTCAAAAATTTTGCCGGATCTACGCGATGTTCGGACGCGCGCCGGTTTGGACCTTGATGGGGTGGAAACGGGTCTGATAAACAACCCAGCACTCGACGGCGTTCGCTGCGAGTCCCCCCCAAAACCGAACGGAAATTGGTTTCTCCTGACCCGCGGTCAGGGGGATGGCTGTCGTCGTTGGCTGTGGATAGAGAGGGGAGTGTTGATTGAAAGCATCGGTTCCGGTTTGGGTTTTCCTGTCTTCGCCCCTGTGGAGAAACTGCCAATGACGGTCGAGATGTGGTCCGAAGCGGTGCGGTCGATCGAGCCCCTGATCAAGCCGGCCCACCGCGATCTATGGCTTCGCCCCATCGTCTGCGTCGGCATCGACGACGGACGCATCAGGCTGCGAGCCCCGAACCGCTATCACAAGGAATGGTTCGAGGACAATTTCCTCCCGTCGATCCTGCGGGACCTCGAGGCCCGGGCCCAGAAGACGTTCACCGTCGATTTCGAGGTCGTGGAAGAGGACTCGCTGTCCGCCGGCCGCATCTCCGTCGTCGAACCGGTCGAGATGCCGACGCCGGTGCCGCTGCCCGCCCGACCGCCCGAGCTGCTGCCTCGGTATACCTTCGACCGCTTCGTCGTCGGTCCAACCAACCAGTTCGCCCACGCGGCGGCACGCATGGTGGCCGAAGCGCCCGCCTCGCGCTGGAACCCGCTTTTCATCTATGGCGGGGTGGGCCTGGGCAAGACCCACCTGCTGCAGGCCATCGGCCACGAGATTCACGTCCAGCACCCCGACTGGGTGATCACCTTCGTCACCTGCGAGCGCTTCGTCACCGACTTCATCGGTTCGATGATGAACCAGAAGCGCCAGAGCGGGACCAACCTGATGCAAGAGTTCCGGGCCCGCTATCGCGAGGTCCCCGACGTCTTGCTGGTCGACGACGTGCAGTTCCTGTCCAACAAGGACAGCTCGCAGGACGAATTCTTTCATACCTTCAACGCCCTTCACTACGCGCACAAGCAGATCGTCCTCACCTCGGACAAGCTGCCGGCTGAATTGCCGGGGGTCGAGGACCGGCTGCGCAGTCGGTTCACCTGGGGCCTCATCGCCGAGGTGGAGACGCCGGATCTGGAAACGCGGGTGGCCATCCTCAAGCGCAAGGCCGAGGTGGAGAAGGTCTCCCTTCCCGACGACGTCGCGCTTTATCTGGCGGCGCACGTCAAGTCGAACGTGCGCGAGCTGGAAGGGGCCCTGCTCCGCCTGGCCGCCCGGGCCTCCTTCCAGTCGCAGCCCATCACGCTGGAGGTGGCGCGTGAGGCCCTGGCCAAGCTTCTGGCCCACACCCCGACGGGCCTGACCATCGAAGGCATCCAGCGCGAGGTGGCAGCGTACTTCGACGTGAAGCTGCACGACCTCAAGGGGCCCAAACGTCATCGCGCCGTCGCCCACCCGCGCATGATCGCCATGTACCTGGCAAGAAAGCTGACCTCGATGAGCTTTCCCGAGATCGGGAGCCGCTTCGGCGGCAAGGATCACTCGACGGTGATCAGCGCCGTGCGCAAGATCGAACGTCTGTGCTCGGAAGAGCCGACCGTGCGCAGCGTGGTCAGCACGATCGAAAGCCACCTGCGGCAACCCTGAATTTCGTCCCGCTGGCCTGTGGAGAGGCCTGTTGGCGGAATCGGGAGAAACCCGGACACGGCTTTCTCCACTGCCTCAAGGAAAACCATCATCGGCTTTCCAACAGGCAAACGGGTAGCAGTCACCGTCGAGGAATTGGAGTTATGCACAACGCCAACAGCCCCTACTACAACTGCTTTTTAATATTCAAAATTAAAGATAGAAGACAGAAGTAACAGCCAGGCGGGTGTTGCTAAGAATAAGGAGCCGAGGATGGAGTTCAAGATAGACAAGAACGAGTTCTTACGCGGGCTCTACCTTGCTCACGGCATCGCCGATCGCAAGAGCACCTTGCCGATCCTGGCCAACGTCCTTCTGCGCACCGAAGGCAAAGAAAAGATCTTCTGCGGTGCCACTGACCTCAGCGTGACAACGGTGGCCTCCCTGAACGCCAAGGTGGAAAAAGAAGGCGGCCTGACCGTGGTGGCGCGTCAGCTGTATGAGATCGTCAAGGGCCTGCCCGGCGACGAGGTCCGGGTGCGCCGCAACGAACAGAACTGGGCCGAGATCCGCAGCGGCAAGATCGAGTACAAGGTCGTGGGTATGCCCGATCGGGACTATCCGAAGCTCCCGGCCATTCAAGAGGCCGAGACCTTCAAGGTCGACAGCGGCACGCTGCGCGAGATGATCGCCAAGACCATTTTCTCGGTGTCGCTGGACGAAACTCGCCAGCACCTGTCGGGGGTGCTGTTCGAATCGGACGGTGCCCAGGCGCGCATGGTGTCGACCGACGGCCACCGCCTGTCCAAGGTGGGCCGCGCCCTGCCCGGTGGCCCCAAGCTGCCGACCGGGATCCTCATTCCCCGCAAGGGTGTCGTCGAATTGCGCCGGGCCATCGAGAACCGCGAGGCCCCCTGCGCCATCGGCGTGCACCAGGGCAACTTCGTGCTCAAGGCCGACGACGTCGGTCTGTCCATCAAGCTGATCGACGGACAGTTTCCCCCTTACGACCAGGTCATCCCGAAGGACAACGACCGGGCGGTGGTGGTGGGACGCATCGCCATGCTGGACGCCCTCAAGCGCGTCGCCCTCATGTCTTCCGACAAGACCTGGGGCGTGCGGATCGGCCTCGAGAAGGGCAAGCTGCGCATCGAGAGCGACAATCCCGATCTCGGCGCCGCCAAGGAGGAGATCGACGTTCCCTACAAGGGCACGGCCATGCAGATCGGGTTCAACGCCCGTTACTTCATCGAGCTGCTGGGCGAGATCGAGACCCCGGATGTGCGCCTCGAGCTTTCGGGCGAGCTGGATCCGGGCGTGGTTCGCCCCGCCGACGGCAGCGACTACGTCGGCGTCGTGATGCCGATGCGCCTTTAGAGCGGCCGCTGCGCGAGGCTGATTGCGTATCGGGCAGCTCTCGGCCACCGGCTGGCGCAACCTGGCCCCGCTGTCCTTGCCGCTGGGGCCGCGGCTGACGGTCCTTTACGGCGACAACGGACAGGGCAAGACCAACGTCATCGAGGCCATCTATTACCTGGCCACACTGCGCTCCTTCCGCACCAGCCAGGCCGCCGACCTGGTGGCCGTTGGGCTGGGACCGGCTGGCGTGGCGCGGGTGGGCGCCGAGGTCGAATCGACCGAGCTGCAGCGCAAGCTGCAGGTCACCGTGGGCCCCGGGGGACGGGCCGTCACCGTCGACGGCAAGGCGGTGCGCGGGTCAGCGGCGATCTTCGGGGCGCTCAGCGTGGTCCTGTTCGTGCCGGAGGATCTCCTGCTGCTGCGGGCGCCGCCCATGGCGCGGCGACGGTTTCTCGACCTGGCGGTCTTCAACGTCGAGCGTGCCTATTACAAGGAGGCCAGCGCCTTCCAGCGCGTGCTCAAGAGCCGCAACACGCTGCTCCGGCAGGGGCGCGCCCAAGGAACCCTGCTCGAGACGTATGACGAGGAGCTGGCGCGCGCTGGGGCACGCCTGGTGATTCGTCGGCGGGCCCTGGTCAGCGAGCTGGGTCCACGCCTGCACCGGTACTTCGTCGCCTTGCACGGCGCCTTCGCGGTCGAGCTGCTCTATCGCAGCGATCCCACGGTCGAGGCGGCCCCCGACGAAGCCGCGGTCTCGGCGGCGCTGCTGGCTGGGTTGCGGGCGCGGCACGAGCTCGACCAGCGCCGTCGCTTCACCGGCTTTGGTCCCCAGACGGACGATCTGGAGATTGTTCTGGGCGGTCGCCTGGCGCGCACCCACGCCTCGCAAGGACAGATCCGTTCGCTGGTGCTGGCCCTGAAGATGGCCGAGCTGGCCAACGTGGAACAGCGGCGAGGGGAAGCGCCCGTGCTGTTGCTGGACGACGTCCCCAGCGAGCTGGATCCGCAGCGCCGCGAGCACCTGTTCCAGCTGGTGAGTACCCTCTCCTGCCAGACCGTCATCTCGGTCAGCGATAGGCAGGTGGTGCCGCCGCTGGAAGCGCGCGTCGACTTCGCGGTGGCGGACGGAATCGTGTCCCCTTCCGAAGCCGTCAAATGAAAACGAAAGTTTTCCCTTTGCAGGACCGTATATGCGTGCTAGGTTATTGGAACCTTTGAGCTTCTTGGTCTTTACGTCTCGCCCCAAACGGACACCAGAAGCGACAGTGACGGCGACTTCGAACGCTACTTCAAAGACGACACCAAAGATCACCCCAAAGACCACCAGATGACCAGCCCGGTCGTGCCTCCGGGCGGCACTGAAAACGGCGAGGGTCTACCTCCCGCCACCTCTGCCGCCAGCGACTATAACGAAGAGAGCATCCAGGTCCTCAAGGGCCTCGAGGCCGTGCGCAAACGGCCCGGGATGTACATCGGCGACACCGATGACGGCACCGGTCTGCACCACATGGTGCACGAGGTGGTGGACAACTCCGTCGACGAGGCGCTGGCCGGCTTCTGCGATCGCATCGACGTCACCATTCATTTCGACGGCTCGGTGTCGGTGGAAGACAACGGCCGCGGCATCCCCGTGGGCGAGCACCCGACGGAAAAGCGCGCCACCGCCGAGGTGGTGATGACCGTCCTGCACGCTGGCGGCAAGTTCAACCATTCGAACTACAAGGTTTCGGGCGGCTTGCACGGCGTCGGCGTCTCCGTGGTCAACGCCCTGTCCGAGTGGCTGAAGCTGGAGATCAAGCGCGAGGGCAAGACCTACTACCAGGAATATCGGCGCGGCGATCCGGTGACCGCCCTGGCCGCCATCGGTGTGTCGGAGAAGACCGGCACCAAGGTGACCTTCAAGCCCGACTCGGAGATCTTCAAAGGCACCGAGTACAGCTTCGAGCTGCTTTCGCAGCGATTGCGTGAGCTGTCCTATCTGAACCGCGGCCTCACCATCGCCATCCGCGACGAGCGGTCGGACAAGTCCCACGAGTTCCGCTTTGCCGGTGGGATCGTCGAATTCGTCGCCGATCTGAACGCGTCCAAGATCGCCATTCACGACAAGGCCATCGCCATCATCGGCGAGGTGGACGGCACGCAGGTCGACATCGCGCTGCAGTGGAACGACTCCTACCAGGAGGCGATCTATTGCTTCACCAACAACATCAAGAACAAGGACGGCGGGACGCACCTGACCGGGTTCCGGGCCGCTCTCACCCGCACCGTCAACGCTTACGCGCAGGCGACCGGGCTGCTCAAGGACCTGAAGGCCGGTCTGGGCGGTGACGACATCAGCGAGGGGCTGACCGCCATCGTCTCGATCAAGCACCCCGATCCCAAGTTCAGCAATCAGCCCAAGGACAAGCTGGTCTCGTCCGAGGTCAAGGGCATCGTCGAGCGCGTGGTGAACGAAAAGCTGGGCCGCTTTCTCGAGGAGCACCCGCGCGAGGCGAAGCAGATCATCGAGAAGGCCGTGCTGGCCGCCCGGGCGCGCGACGCCGCCCGCAAGGCGCGCGAGATGGTGCAACGCAAGGGCGCCCTGGACTCATCCTCCCTGCCCGGCAAGCTGGCCGACTGCCAGGAGCGCGACCCTGCCCTGTGCGAGCTGTACATCGTCGAGGGCGACAGCGCCGGTGGCTCTGCCAAGCAAGGCCGCAACCGGAAAGACCAGGCCATTCTCCCTTTGCGCGGCAAGATCCTGAACGTCGAGAAGGCCCGTCTGGAGAAGATGCTGTCGTCACAGGAGATCGTGACGTTGATAACGGCGCTGGGCTGTGGCGTGGAGAAAGAAAAAGAGATCGACAAGATCCGCTACCACCGGATCATCATCATGACCGACGCCGACGTCGACGGAAGCCACATCCGGACGTTGCTGCTCACCTTCTTTTACCGGCATTTCCCGGAGATCGT
>DATLVT010000855.1:0-3960 GCA_035577105.1 Polyangia bacterium | reverse complement strand
CGGCAGCACGACGTACCAGACTCAGGGCGCGCCGACGACCACGCTGACCGGCACGCCCTCCGTGGGCGCTGGCGGCGTCATCGTCGTGACGGGAACCATCAGCCCGCCCAGCACCGGCCAGACGGTGCGCGTGATCGTTCGGCACCCGTCGGGGGCCATCGACTACACCGACGTTCCGACGACGCCGACGGGCACGTACACCACCACGTTCCCGCCGGGAGAGACCGGCCCGGTGCAGGTCAGCGTCGAGGTGCCGCCGGGGGGCGGGCCGTTCGATCCGGTCGCCATCGGGGATCAAGTTCTCGGCTGCGGATTTCTCGCCGACAAGCTGGCGCCGAAGAGCTGCTCCGGTGGACCCACCAAGGTCGATCTGGGAAACATCCCGGCGGGGTGCAAGGCGGAGATTGTATCGGTGGACGGCACGTCATTGAATCCGCACCTGGCGCTCAGCTCGGGCGTCGTCACGCTGCGCCCGGGGAACTACGTCGTGCACTGGACCGCCACCAACCCCGCGCTGGCCTCGCGCGTTTCGCCGGACCAGACCATCGCCGTCGTCGCGCAGGAGCCAGGGCTTTGCTGTGCGGCGGGTCAGGTGGCCATCGTGGGCACCGATCAAGCCGACTCGTTCACCTTCACCGATAACCGCGCGTACTGCGTGGTCTCCGGCAAGGGGCAAGACACGGTGAAGACGTCATCGCTCGCGGATTCGTTGTTCGGCGGACCCGACGGCGATCTGCTGTTCGGCGGCGCCGGCGCCGACCTTCTGGTTGGAGGCGAAGGCGACGACAATCTGTCGAGCAACGGAAACCTCACCGCGCTGGGCGGGCCGGGCGGGGACGCCATCAGCGCCGCGAACGGGAAGGCCTCGATCCTGTACGGCGGGGCCGGCGCCGATATGCTGGTCGGCAGCCCCGAAAACGATCAGCTCTTCCCCGGCTCGGGCGCGAACTTCACCTCGGGCGGACAAGGCAACGACACCATCACCATCCTGAGTGCGTGCGAAATAGCCGCCGGCGCGTTCATCGACGGCGGGCTCGGCACCGACACGCTGGTGACGCCGGTCAGTCTCGCGACGCTGCAGGCGATGGGCGTCACTGTCGTCAGCATCGAGAAGGTCGTGGTCACGTCGAAGGACGCCCACCTGTCCGACTGCTTCCCCGTCACCCTTGCCAAGCCGCCGGCCTGCAGCACGCTGCCCACCTGGACGGGCGGCGGTTCGTATGTGCCCGGTAGCAGGGTGCAAAATGGCGGTCGTTCTTACGAGTGCAAGCCGCTGCCGGCCGATCGGAGCTGCGGCGACTTCGACTTTCAGCCGGGTGTTTCTCCCAACTGGCCGTCGGCGTGGAAGGAGCTTGGGTCATGCAATTGAAGCGAATCGGCGAAGTGACAGGGCTGGGCGTCTTTGCGCTTGCGGCCGTGCTCATGCAATCGTGTGGAAAGGCCCCGTCGCCCGAGCCAAGCCTTCGCGAGCAGAGCGCGCCGGTGACAGCGGCCGACGCTTTTCCGTCGCCCAGTCCGGCCAGCCTGGCTCCGCTCAAGCCGGCGCCGCCGCGATCGACCGACACGCCGGAGCAAATCCGGGCGAGGGCGCTCATCACCCAGCAAGCGATCGCCAACCTCTCCGAAACCCTGGCGGAGCTGCGGCGCAAGGGCAAGAGTCAAGAGGTCGCGATGGTGGAACAGAAGCAGGCCGAGCTGCGGGCGGCGATCGTCCAGGCCAACGACAACCTCAGGGCGATGGGCGCTCCGCCCATCGCCGATCCCTGAATCTACGGCGCCGGAAGGCCGAGCAGGAACGGCACGATGGCGTTGAACTTTCATCTGCAAAGGTGACTGGGAAGTTGGAGACAAGTTGGCGACGGGGCGGGACGGAGCGATCGCGGTGGGGATGCGCGACCCCGGGGGCGGCTGTCGGCGCTCCGGATTTGCTCTGTGCTACGGGGCGCAGTGAATTCCCGCCATGGCGTACGACTGAAGCCAGACGCCACAGATGCCCTGGGCTACGAGACCGGCGCAAAACTGGGCGGTCTGCGCGGCCGGTCCGACGCAGCAGTTGTAAAGACGTTGGCAGTCCGGGGACAGCGCTGCCGCGTCGGTCGTGGCGGAATCGCCGGCGGCGCCGTCGGCGGAGGGTTCGGGTGGCGCAGCGTCGTGAGCCCCAGCGTCGATCGCGGCGCCCACGTCGCCGGAGGTGAGCTCTCCGCCGAACACGACCCCGGCCGGATTGCTGCTGTAGGCGCAGGATGGGGAACAGCCTGCGAACGTCGACGGACCGTTCTGGGCAGCGATCGTGATGGTGTTGCTGCCGGCGACCAGCAAGGGGGTGAGATCGAAGCTGGTGAGCCTGGAGTTGGCGATCGCCGCCTCCGACATGTCGGTGACGCTGCCGACTGAATCCAGCACCTTCCCGTTGATCCTGATCTCTGCCGCGTCGTCCGCCGCCACGCTGATATGACCCCGGGGCTGCCTGCCGACCATGACCTGCCTCGAGAAGAAGAAGCGTTTCAGGTCGGCCGGGCCGTCGGGAGAGACGCCCGGGCCCCACACCCACAGTGCGTCAGGAACGGTGAGGAGGCTGATCGACCAACCGTTACCGGCGAAGCCATAGATCACGGCGCCCGAAGGACAACCAGGCGGCGCCGTTGCGTTGAGGCAAACCGGTTGCGCGGGTCCCAGCTTGCGGGCGCTCGGATTGGTCGCCGGGTCATCGTCATAGACCAACCAGTCGGGTCCCGAGGCGAACGATACCTTGCACGGGGCGTCGCATTCTGTCGCCGGTGGGCGAGCCGCTTCGCCATCGGCCGCCGCGTCCGCCGGCGTCGTCGTCTGGGTGGCAGCCATTTGTTGACGGCACCCCGCCGCGATCATGAGAAGCGACACCACGCACCCCGAGCTGCCCCGCGTTCGCATCATCGGTCCTTCCCTTCTTTGGAAGCCGCGAGCCTAACAGCGCTCAGACGTCGACTCGGATTCATACGCTTAACGGCGCCCGAATGGCGTGAGCCGCTTTGGGTCGCCTCCGGGTCGGCGAGGCGCTAGAACCAGGAATCACGCGCGCTGGCCTGTGGTGGCGGTTCGGTGAATGGGCCCGGTCTGGACGCAGAGAAAAGGTGACCACGATGGCTGACGACGCGAAGAAACAGGATCCCCAGCGACCCGCCGGAGCGCCGCCGTCGCCGGGGATGTCCCGTCAGATGCTGATCCTGCTGGGGCTGATGCTGGTGGGCATGTGGTACTGGAAGACCAACAGCGAGGCAGGCGCCCAGCCGCCGATCCCCTACTCGCGGCTTTATCAGTGGATCGAGGAGGGAAAGGTGGCCTCGGTGATCTTCGACGGCGAGTTCGTCGACGCTTCGCTGAAGGCCGCCGAGATGGTTGACGGTCGATCGATCAAGGACCTGCGGACCAACGTGGTGCCCAACGATTCCACGTTGCTGCCCCTGCTGCATTCGAAAGGCGTGCAGATCACCGTCAAGAGCCAGAAGCCACCCTTTGCGCTGCAGATGCTGATGACGTTGCTGCCCTGGGCGCTGATCGTCGGGGTGTGGGTCTGGATGTCGCGGCGGGCGCATGGGATGCTGGGCACGGGCGGCCCGCTGGGAGGCCTCATCAAGAATCGCAGCCGCCAGTTCGACAAGGCCACCTCCGTCAACGTGACCTTCGACGACATCGCCGGGCTGAAGGCGGCCAAGTCGGACCTGCAGGAGATCGTGCAGTTCCTCAAGGAGCCAGCGCACTTTCAACGCATGGGCGGCCGCGCGCCGCGTGGAGTTCTGCTCGTCGGGCCACCCGGCACAGGCAAGACGCTGCTGGCGCGCGCGGTTGCGGGAGAGTCGGGGGTGGCGTTCTTCAGCATCAGCGCCTCGGAGTTCATCGAGATGTTCGTGGGCGTCGGCGCCGCGCGCGTACGCGACCTATTTGCCGAAGCGAAGAAGGACGCGCCGGCGATCGTGTTCATCG
>DATLVT010000854.1:0-4075 GCA_035577105.1 Polyangia bacterium | reverse complement strand
GACCTCAGCGCCGCCAAGAAGGTCACCCTGGCCGGCGGGGCTCAGGCTCGAAACGTTTTCTGGCAGGTCGCTGGTCAGGTCACGATCCACGCCAACGCCCACTTCGAAGGAAACATCCTCTGTCAGACCGCCATCACCCTGCAGACCACGGCGTCCATGAAGGGCCGCGCGCTGGCGCAGACGCTGATAGCGCTGGACGACAACGCCATCACCGCACCGTAAGCCATCTTTTGGAAGAATCGGCGTCGCGCCGACGTGGTGGACGCTGCGGTGTTGGTCGGCGCCGCCTCGAAGGCCTCACGGCTCGAAAGGAAGGAAGATCTCGGAGGGTAGGTTGGCGGTGAGTAGAACCCTGGCCTGGGCGGTCCGTAGCACCGACGACATCGCGTCGACCAGCGACAGCGTGACGTCGTAAAAACCCGGTGGCAGGACGGGGGTCTTGGCGCCTCCGAGCGAGCAAGGGAAAGAAAATGGTCGGCCAGCCACGTCGGCAAGCACGGTGGTGGCCTGGGCGGCGTCACAGCTGACGGTGGCAGCGCCTTCACCGATGATCTCCCAGCGAAGGATGAGGTACTGGTTGCCGCCGCCGGCCGGTGCCTTCAATGAACAATCGTCGCCGGTGACCACCCGACATTTCCGATCGACGCAACGGGCAGGCGGCAAGCACCCATACTCGCATTCGTCGCCGTCGAGGGCGGGGGCAGCGCAAATCCCCTGGTCTCCGATGTTCACCAGGCCCTTGCACTCCGCGGAACCAGCGCAACCGATCTCCTTGCCATCGCGATAGCCGCACGGCCCTCCCGGATCGCTGACGCCCGGGCGTTCGCAGGTATGGGAAGGTCCACAGTAAAGGGAGTCGATCGCGTTGAAGCAATCCACCGCCTGCTGGCAGGCATCACCCTCCTTGCGGCCCGGGACACATCCGCCGGCGTAACACGACAGACCGTCTTCGCACCGCTGGTAGCGACCATCGCAAGACTGGCCCAGCTTCGAATACGCTCTGCAGATACCTCCGGTGCTCGATGGGCTGCAGAACATCCCCGTCGGGCAAGCGTTGTCGTCGGCGCACGGTTGTCCAGCGCCGGCTCTGGCCGTGCAGACCCCGCACAGGCCCCAGTACTGGCAGTACCCGCTCTGACATTGCCGATCAGAAAAGCAGCCATCACCGTCGGCGAGTGTTCCTGCCGTCCCGCGACAGACATCGGGCACCGAGCTGTGGCAATCAGCGGCCGCGATCATGTCGCCGCACATCGAACGCGCCTGGGGATCCGTCGTTGTACCGGGGCCAAAGGCGTTGGCGAGGCAGGACAGCGTCAGGCGCTGCCGACACGTGGCCTCGTCGATGTACAATTTTATGGACTCAGGATCGCACCGCGACAGCTTGCTGCAGACCCCTGTGGCGTAGGATTCGCAGGCCCCCTTCGCTTCCGGTGATGGTCCGCTGTCTTTGTCGCCCGACGGGGACCGATCGGCTTCTTCCTCATCAGTGGACAGGTCGACAGGAGCGTCGAGCGCGTCCGTCCCTGCATCGAGCACGTCCGACGTCAGAGCATCGGCGCCCGTTGCCTCCCGTGATGGACCATTGTTTTCGCAGCCAAGGTCGCCACAAAACACCACAACGAGCGCGAAAAAGGGCCCGACCGGGAGCCTGTTCGTCTTCACCATCGCCGCCATCTATACAACAAGAACCCCCACCCACACCGCCAGTCCGTGCGCAGGCTTCGCCTGCCGCGCGGCCCGACCTGGAAGGCGAACGCAGCGCGGCTTTGCCGCGCGGAGCGAGGGGGCTTGGGGGCGTCCTCGCGGCAGCGAGCGACGCCCCCAAAAAGGATGTGGAGCTGAACGGGATCGAACCGTCGGCCTCCTCAATGCCATTGAGGCGCTCTCCCAGCTGAGCTACAGCCCCTCCACCGGCTTGCACCGGCAGGCAGGTAACTAGCAGTCCGACGGCGGAAGGTCAATATCGGGCAGAGGCGACGCTGGCGAACAGATTCTCGAAGCGGGGGTCGCCGCGCAGGAGATCCCAGTCATTGGCCAGGAACAGCTCGCGCTGGGTGAAGGCGTCGATGCGCTGGCGCAGGTGGGCCTCCAGATAATCGAGGGCGGCCGGCTCGTCTCCCAGGGCGGCAAAGCAGATCGCCATCGGCAGGGCGCTGGCCGGCATCCGTCGCTGCTCGCTGGGGACGTGAGCCAGGGCCAGGCGGGCGGCGTCCCGCGCGCCGGCGGCGCCGTGGACAGCGCACAAGAGAAGATAGATCTCCGACTGGACCGTCGCCGGCTGGGCTTCGTTGCTCTTGAAGGCCTGCTCGAAAGCCTGGCGGGTGTGCGCGTAAAGGGCATCGGGGACGGCGCCGCTGTTGGCGCGCACGACCATCAGCTTCGTTCGCAGCAGGCGCGCCCGCTCCAGCGTCATCGCTCGGTTCACGGAGTCTGGTTGTCGCGGCCGGGGCAGATCCAGATTCGCCAGCATCACGGAGCGCTGTCGTTCGCGCTCCGCTTTCTGGATGGCGTGCTCCAGCGCGACGGTCGGATGAACGCGCGCGTCTGCGGACCACTCGGTGACCGCTTGCTGATAAAGGGCGGCCGCCTCCGACCAGCGCCGCTGGCGGTCCTGGGCCACCGCCAGCGGGAAGGCCCGCCCCGGGACGGCGCGTTCCACGGGGTGACCGACGGCCATGGTGGCCACCACCGCGGTGGTGCTCTGCGCGGCAATGGTCGCGGTGGGCGGCGCTGTCCGACCGCCGGCGCCGCCATCGTTCATCAGCGCCAGCATGCCCAGGGCCATGGGCGACAAGCAGTTGCTCACGGGGGGCGAGCCTATCATTGCAACACGGTGTCGCTGCAGCGTGCTCGCACCGACGGGCGGTCCCTGCGATCAGCGGTGGGCCGTGTTACCGTGAGGGCGGTGTTTACGGTGGGCGGTCGGGGGCCGCTTTCGAACTCGGAGCGGACAGCCCTGCATCGGGCCGGACCCCTGGTCTTGCCGTTCGTGCTGTTCTTGGCCGCCGCCGGTTGCGGCGGCGCGGGCGGGGCGGCGGGACAGACGGTGGCCGGCACCGCGTCACCGGCGCCGTCGACGCTGGCCAGCAGCCTCTCGATCATCAATCGCGCAGAACCGGGGCCCATCCTGGCGCTGGCCTTTCATGCCCCCCACCTGTGGATCGGCACGGCCCGGGGGTTGCGACGACGCAACGTCAGCGACGGCTCGTATGAATGGGTGGATGCCGACAGTGGCCTGCTGGGACGTCAGGTCTCCGCGCTGGCCGTCGACCGAACGGGCGCCGCCTGGGTGGCCACCGACGCCGGCGTCGGTCGCATCAGCGCTGATGCCGCCGACAACCTCCACTATGAACCGATGGCGCCCGTGGCCGGGATAACCGCGCTGGCTCCCGACGCGCGCGGGGCTGCCGGCGCCTGGGCCGGTGGGCCGCATGGGCTTTACCACCTGGACGGCCGAAGCTGGCGTCCGGTCGCGGCGCTGCGCGAGGTCCCGGTGACGTCGCTGGAGCCGGATGGCGACGGGGGCGTGGTCTGGGTGGGGACCCGCGGGGGCGGTCTGTTTCGCGTCGACGAGAGATCAGCCAAGGTTGTTCTGCGACCCCGCTCCGACGTCGACAGCCACGCCGGCCGCGTCGACGCCGACGACCTCGACGAGATCGTGGGCAGCTTGCGCATGCAGGGCGGCCCGCGGGTGATCGCGGCGCGCGTCGCCGGAAACATGCGCGTGGTGTTGCTCTCGGACGACGGTGACAGCGAGCTCTTTCGCGCCCACCCGGATGTTCCCGTGGCCGCCATCGTTGGCTCCGCGCGCCAGGCAACGCTGATCGCGGGCGCCGCCGGCGCCGAACGCGCCTATGTTCTGCGCGCGCTGGCCCACGCCGAGGCCCCCGCCAGGGGCGGCATCCGGCTGATCTCGTCGCGGGTGGGCGGCCGGCGCTATGCCGCCGAGCCGCTGCCCTTGCTGTTGCCTCCCCAGGTCACGGTTGCCGTCGGAGGCGGTGACCGCGACGGCATCTGGGCCGGCAGCGCCGGTCTGGGCGTGGCCCGCGCCGCGCCCGAAGGTCCCCAGTACCTG
>DATLVT010000853.1:0-14286 GCA_035577105.1 Polyangia bacterium | reverse complement strand
CTCAAGTTTCTTAGGGGATTGCCGGACGACAATTCTTCCCGCTCCCTCAGCCAGCCACCACCACCCGCGGTTTCTGCCTCTCTGACGCGGCGGTTCGCTGAGGGCGCCCACTCGCCGTTTCTTCGGGGTGGCTTTGTCGCTTAGCATTGCGCCGTGCGATCGACTCTCCCGGTATTCACGGTCTGCTTGTTGACGATGGCGACGGGTCTTGCGGGACCGAGCGGGCCGGCCAGCGCCGCGCCGCCCCCGGCGCCCCCCGACGTCGCCGCGCCCCCGCCCTCCGCCCAGAAGACCCCCTCCGGGCAGCCCACCCGGCTGGTCGTGCCCGGCACCGGCAGCAAACACCCCGCCGGCAATGACTGCGTGCGCCTCCGGTACGTCTCCTGGAACCGCCAGGGGGGGCTGGCCGGAACGTCCAGCAACGACGACGAGGGCGAGGTCGAGTGCCTGCACCGCATGCTGCCCGCCATCGCCGAGGCGACGGCGATGATGGTCGTCGGGGAGACGCGCCGGCTGTGGATCCCCAAGGCCCTGGCCTTTCCGCCCGACGACGACGATCCGCCCCCCGCGCGGGCGAGCGACCTCACCTACGACCTGACGCTGCTGGCGATCATCCCGGCGCCGCCCACGCCCCGGTCGCTGAAGGCGCCGCCGGCGCGCGCCCGCAAGCTGCGATCGGGCGTGGCCATCGAGATCCTCCAGAAAGGGACCGGCGCCGTGCACCCGGCCGCGGGCCAGCAACTCAGCTTGCACCTGTCGGGCTGGACCACCGACGGGACGATGTTCCAGTCGACCACCATGGCCGGCAATCAATCGACCGAGTTCACCCTGGCCGAGCTTCTGCCCGGCCTGCGCGAAGGCGTGCAGCAGATGGTGGTTGGCCAGCGGGCCCGGATGTGGATCCCCGCCGCGCTGGCTTACGGTGAAAAGCCGCGCCGGCGCGCCCAGCCCGCCGGCAACCTGGTGTTCGAGGTCGAGCTGGTCGGCATGCGGTGAGACCGCGGCCGCCGGCCAGCCCGCACCCCATCAGTTGACGCTCAGTTGAAGCTGAACCAGTTCAGGTTGATGCCGCCGCTGTCCAGGACGATCCGCACCAGGTGCGTCCCGGCCGGCACCGTGGTGGTCATCGTCTTGCTCACCGTCTGCCACGTCTGCCAGCCGGTGGTGTTGGGAACGTTGATGGTTCCGCTGACGTTCACGCCGTCGACCTCGACGTGCACCGTCTGGGCGGCGGTGCTGGCCACACGCAGGTTGACGGTGCCGACGGTGGCGGCGTTGCTGGTCGTATAGACCAGATACTCCGTGGCTGCGGTCCAGCCGACGTTGAACCCGCCGCCGGTGTCGGTGGTGGCCTCGATGTCGACGCCGTCGGTGGTGCGGTACTGCCCACCCTGGTTGGCGGCCTCCATGTCGTGGTAGGCGATGCCTTCGCCACCCAGGTCGAAGTCCTCGGCCTGCACGGTGCTGGTCATGCTGCGCACGGTGCCGCCGAACGGTCCCGGGTTGGCGACGAACGTGAACCAGTTCAGGTTGATGCCGCCGTTGGTGGCGCTGATGGTGTCGAACGCCACGCGCACCACGTGGTTGCCGGCCGTGAAGAAGGCCTTGAGGTTCGCGGTCACCGTCAGCCAGGTCTGCCAGCCGGTGGTGTTGGGGATGGTGATCGCGCCGGTGACGTTCTTGCCGTCGACCTCCAGGTGCATGGTCTGCGCCGCGGTCATCGAAGCGACGCGCAGGTTGACCTTGTAGCTGCCGGCGGTGGCGACGGTGACGCTGTAATTCATCCACTCGCCGGCGGCGACGAAGCCGACGTCGAAGCCGCCGTTGGTGTCGGTGGTGGCCTCGATGTCGACGCTGTCAGTGGTGCGGTACTGGCCGCCCTGGTTGCCGGCGGTGGTGTCGTGGTACCCGGCGCCCTCGCCGCCGATGTCAAAGTCCTCGGCCTGGATGGTGCTGGTGATGCTGCGCGGGGTTCCTCCGAACGCCTGCGAGCTGCAGGTGGTCCCCCCGCACACGCCGGCGGTGCACACGTCACCGCAGGTGCCGCTGTTGCCGTCGTTGCAGGTGGTGCCGTTCGGCGCCAGCGCGTCGGAGGGGCAGGTCGTCGACGAACCGCTGCAGGTCTCGGCGGCGTCACACTGGTTGGCGGCGGCGCGACAGACCGTCCCGGCCGCCTTCAGGCCGTCGGCGGGGCAGGCCGCCGACGAGCCGGTGCAGCTCTCGGCCTGATCGCACAGATCGACCGCCGCGCGGCACACGGTGCTGTTCGGCAGGAACGTGTCGCTGGGGCAGGCCGCGGACGAGCCCGTGCAGCTCTCGGCCACGTCGCAGACACCGGCGGACGCGCGGCACTGGGTGCCGCCGGCGACGAAGGTGTCCGCCGGGCAGACGCCGGAGGCGCCGGTGCAGGTCTCGGCCACGTCGCAGGCGCCGGCCACCGCGCGGCAGACGGTCTGCGCCGGCACGAATGCGTCGGCCGGGCAGGCGGTCGACGAACCGTTGCAGACCTCGGCGACGTCACAGGTCCCCACCGGCGCGCGGCAGACGGCGCCGCTGGGCTTGATGCCGTCGGCGGGACAGGCCGCCGACGAGCCCGTGCAGGTCTCGGCCTGGTCGCACAGATCGACCGCCGCGCGGCAGACGGTGGCCGCGTTGAGGAAGCCGTCGGCCGGACAGGCCGCTGACGAGCCGGTGCAGGACTCCGCCTGATCGCAGGCGCCGGCCGACGCCCGACAGACCGTGGACGACGACAGGAACGTGTCGGCCGGGCAGGTCGTCGACGAACCGGAGCAGACCTCCGCCTGATCGCAGGTCCCGGCGGACGCGCGGCACACCGTGCCGGCGTTGCCGGCCAGGTGGGTGCAGCTGCCGCTGGGGCAGGCGTCGACGGTGCAGGGGTTGCTGTCGTCGCAGTCCGCCGCCGTCGTGCAGGTGGGGGCGTTCAGCGTGAATGTCAGGTTGTTCAGGTTGAATCCCGCGCTGATCTGGAAGACCCGCAGGACGTGGTTGCCCGCCGGCAGCGTGACGTTGTTCTTGGTGACGGTGGCCCAGGTCGTCCACGCCCCGGTGGAGGGGACGGTGATGGTGCCGGTGAGATCGGCGCCGGTCTCCAGCTCGACGCGGAACGAGCCACCACCCGCCATCGACGCCACGCGGGCGCTGATGTTGTAGTTGCCGCCCGTGACGTTCACGCTGTACTTCAACCACTCGCCGGCGACGATCCAGCCGACGTTGAACGCCCCTTCGGACGCTGCCTGCAGATCGACGCCACCGCTGCGGTAAGCACCGCCCTGGTTGGCCGTCTCGCTGTCGTGGTAGGCCAGCCCTTCGCCGCCGTAGTCAAAGTTCTCGGCCTCGATCGTCCCCGGCAGCGCCACCGGGGCGCCCTTGAACGGCACCAGCGCGCGCTGGCCGTACGCCGAGACCTGATTCGAGAACGACGCGACGTAGACCTTGCCATTGACCGCCACCGGCGGGTTGTACTTGGCCAGGTTCCCCATGTCGTTGTCGGCGATGGTGCTGCTGTCGAACAGCGGGCCGCCCAGCGTCTCGGCGTTGAACGCGTAAAACACGCCCGGCACCACCATGTGGTTGGCGTCGCCGGAGATCGGCGTCACCGCCCAGATGATCCCCGACCCGGCGTTCGACGTGCTCGCCGACATGGTCATGATCCCGCCCGGCATGCCCAGCGGCGGCAGCTTGGTTCCAGTGGCGAACGGCGTGGTGGTGAACTTTCCCGTGGAGGAGTTGAACCGATAGCCCTCCAGCAAGTCATTCTCACCCCACACGTACAGGTTCAGGCCCGCCGGGCTCTGCCAGGCCACCGGCGTGTTGTGAATGTGGTGGGTCGAGTTGACCCGCGAGGTGTTGACGGCCTGGAACCACTGCGTGATCTGCGTGTCGCCGCTGGTCATGTGGCCCAGGTTGCCGGTGTTCATCAGGTAGATCTTGCCCTCCTTGCTGCCGGTGACGATCGACGACGGCAGCCCGGGCAGGATCAACGGCCCGGCCGACGCGAGATCGTTGTCGGCGCCGTTCAGGGCCGCGAAGTTGCCGGGCGTGAAGAAGTCGGTGCGGGCCAGCGAGCTCGGCGCCAGCTTGAGCAGCGTCTCGCCAAAGTTGGTGTTGCCGTCCCAGTCACCGTTGCCGGTCGCCGCGTAGATCGCGCCCGACGAATCGATGACAGGTGCCGCGCCACCCATCCAGATGCCGCCCAGGTTGCCGTTGGGGGTGGTGGCGGTCTTGCCCGTCACGGACAGGGTGTTCGAATCGAAGGCCACCAGCCAGCCCTGGAACGGACCCTGGTCGCAGAACGACGACCAGCCGACATAGATGATGCCGCCCGACAGGGCCAGCGCGGGGCGCTGGTTGTTGTTCGTGGCGTTGAAGGTGACGTTGCCGCCGCTGGAGCCGGCGCCGTTGCCCGCAACCTTGATGCTGCTGACGGGGTTGGTGCCGTTGGTCGGGGCGGTGCCGATCACCACCACCGCGGGGTTGCCGGTGCGGTCGGTGCCGTCGACGATGTTGACGGCGCGCAGGCGCTGAACCGTGCTGCTGCTCTCGATGGTGCGGGTGACAAAAAACATCATGCCCGACCCAGCGTCGATGACCGGCGTACCGATGATGCCGATGTTGCCGCTGAAGTCATTGTAGTTACCGGTGCCGCAAGCGGGCTGTCCGACGTCATTGCGGGTGGTCGGGCGACCGGTTCCGTTGAAGTTGCGTTGCCACAACGGCGGCCCACCGACGTCCGCATCGAACGCGTAGACGCTGTTGTTCACGGTGGCCACATAGATGACGTTGCGGGTCCCACCGGCCATGGGGACCTGCGACGCGTACAGCACCCCGGCGTAGACCTGATCGTCAACCGACACGGAGAACAGCTTCCCGAACTGGGTCGGGTTCACGTTGGACGTGTTGAGGCTGGTCTCGGACAGATTCGCCCCGGTCCGCTGGTTGTTGTAATTGCGGGTGAGGACGTTGACCGGTCCCAGCGTCAGCCCCGATTGCTGGGTAGACGTCACGGGCTGGTCAGAGACATCGCTGGTGCACGACAGCGACGGAAGAAGTCCCATGAGGGACAGCACGATGGCAGACGTGAGCTGCCAGAAAGCGGACCGGGGTGCATTTTGTTTATTCATTTTGTCTCTTTCCTCTTTGCGTCGAAATCCTGTAATCCGCGCAACGTAACACAACGCCCGACGTGTCAAAACGAAGGTTTCACATCGCCGTACAGTGTGCGACGCCAATGGACATAAATCCATATAATTTCAACATGTTACATGCTGGCAGAAGTTCCTGCGGAAGGCCCCTGCCGGCCGCTTTACATGGGTCTGGTGTCCGGACCGGTGCCAGGACGTCGTGGCGCAACGGCTACCCTGAAATGGCCAGCGCCCAGCGCGGACGCGCACTGCTTCCTCGTCGCCGGCTGGCGCCCCCAACGGCGCGACGACCTGATCGCCCTCCACCAGAGGACTACAAGGTGGCGCCCGATGAACCCCGTGCGCCGGTGAGAAAGACGCGCATCTTGCTCCCGAGGCTCAGCGCAGTCTTGAACCGGTCAATACCAGGAGCGGGCCGCGTCGCGGCCTTCAAGGGCGAGGAAAGACGTCCCCTCGCAACGAACCGTCTCTCAATGGTTGACCAAGCGCCATCCGGAGGCGGCGGGCACGTTTTCCCATGAGGGGAGCGCGTCCATCGAGATGAGGGAGAAGCCGTTCATGTACCAGACCCCGACCATGCCGGTGTCGCCATGGAGCCACAGGAGATCGGCGCTGCCATCCCAGTTCAAGTCCTCGGTCCCCACCAGACGCCAGCCGGTGGCGTCGGAGACGTCGAGCGACGAGGGTAGTTCCGCGCCCCCGATGGGGGATGAGCCGTCCATGAACCAGACCGACGTCTCTCCCGTGGCGCCGTTGTGCCAAAGGATGTCCGAGCGCCCGTCGTAATTGAAGTCGTTCACACCGACGGGCCGCCAGCCCGACCCGTCCGCGAGGTTCCAATTCGAGGGCAGGTTTTCGACCTTCCAGCGACTGGTGACGCGCGAACGGGTGTTGTAGTTCATGAACCAGATCTGACTTTCGCCCGTGTTCCCGTTGTGCCAGAGAATGTCGACGAGGCTCCCCGTGCTGAATGACCCGACGCCGACGATCCGCCAGCCGCTGGCATCGGTGACGTTCAGCGCGGGGGCGAGGTACTTGAAGCCCAAGCGCACGCCGTTGGCCATGTACCAGACCTGCGTCTCGCCGGTGGTACCATTGTGCCAGAGCAGGTCGGGATTGCCGTCATCCGAAAAGTCGGCGACGCCGGCCGGGTACCAGCCCGTGCTGTCCGGCACGTCCAGCCCTTGAAGATCGGCGACGCCGCTGCGCCATGTCCCGTTCATGTCCCACATCTGCGTCGTGCCGTTGACGCCGTCGTGCCACAAGAGGTCGGCGAGGCTGTCGCCGTCGAAATCGGTGCGCGAGCGAAATCGAGAGACGTTGTCGAAGGTCGCCTCCGCCTCCACGATCTTGTCGTGCATCGCCACCACGTCGGCGTATCGGTCACCGGTGCCGTTGCCCGATATGGAGTTGACACCCCAGATCTGTCCTCGATCGCCCATGGCTCCGAAGACGGCGGGGCCCCCGGAATCGCCGGAATTGACGACATTGGACCCGCGCTGAGTTCCCCCGCATGACTGACAATAGAAGACGGGCTCCGCGTAGGTCCAGGAGGCCCAACGCTTGGTTCCCAGCCCGGTCTGCCCGGTCCTGTCGACATTGCCGTAACCGAACGTCGTCACCGTGCTGCCGGAGGCGGGATACACGGTGGCGGTGCGCGCCGGCTGCCACGAGTTATCAACCGGGGGCGCACGATCGATCTTGAGGACGGCGAGGTCATTGTTGCCGCGCCCTGCGCCGACGATGTTGTTGGCGGCCCACTGGTCGATCTCGGCGTCGGTCACGTACCGTCCGGCGTTCGGCCCCAGGATGATGATGGCCGTCACCTGGTGAGTGGTCATCCCCGGGTCCGAAGGAGAGATCGCCGCGCTATCGGTGCTCATTTGAAACTGGTATCTCGACGGATCCTGGTCCCAGAATCGGACGCAATGCGCAGCCGTGAGAACGATGTTGGAAAAATCTGTGAGAGTGGCTGAACAAGTTTGCCCCTCGCTCAGGTGGCCGTCAGGTTCACGGTGCCGGCCTTCGATCAGAAGGCCGATCTCGGGACGAAGCGCCATCTCTCCGCTGCCGGACACCGGTGTTCCCGCCTGGATCGCGCTCGACTCGGTGGGAGGCGTCGGGTCGCTCTCGACTCCACAGCCGGCAACGGCGGATACCATGGCCAGAGACGCCACAATGAACGGCAGAGAGAGGCACGGACAAATTCGACGCGAACCCATTGTTGTCACTCCTATCAGAAGATGAGTGTCTTTCATCGCTGTCAATGTCCGACCAGGGACCAACCGCTCAACGCCGGAACGGGGGACACCGGTACCGCCACCATGTCGATGGGGACTGTGCCGTGCAGATACCAATATCCCAGCTGTCCGTCGTCTTCATGACGCCAGATGAGATCGGTGCCTCCATCCTTGTTCATGTCGCCCGTGCGCCAAAGCGTCCAGCCGCTGTTTTCCGGGACCTTGTCGGCGAAGTCCTCCGAGCGAAGGCAGCTCGCGCCGTCCATGTACCAGACCTGAATGACGCCCGACCAGCGGTTGTGCCAGAGGATGTCGGTCTTGCCGTCGTAGTTGAAGTCGTCGGTGCCGACGACGCGCCAACCGTCGCTCATGGCGTTCGGCGCGCAGAGGCCGACGTCTGAAAACCAGGCGCGGCTCGGGGTGTTGGTCCGGTTGTTGTAGTTCATGACCCAGACCTGCATCGCGTTCGTCTGGGAATTGCGCCAGAGGATGTCCGAGAGTCCGTCCTGGCTGAAATCACCCGTGCCGGCGATCGACCAGCCACTGGCGTCAGTCACGTTCAACGACGGATCGAGCGTCTTGAAGCGCGAACGGCTGGCGTTGTCCATGACCCAGAGCTGGGTCTCGCCGGTCCAGCCGTTGTGCCAGAGAATGTCCGTCTTGCCGTCGACGTTGAAGTCGCCGGTGCCGGCGGGGTTCCACCCCGTGCCGGGCAAGACGATCAGCGACGGATCGAGCAGGGGGTCGCTGAGCAACGTCTGGTCGTTCATGTACCAGATAGCCGAATTCCCATCGAACCCGTTGTACCAGAGGAGGTCGTCCGACCCGGCCAGATCGAAATCGGTCTTCACGCGCGGCGCGGGCGTCGTGTTGTACGGCGCGTAGGAATACACGAAGCGGCCATTGCGGAACGCCGTGAAGTCGATCCCCACCAGCGCCGTTCCTGCGGGTAGATCGATCTGCGCTCCGCGCGGTGGCAGGGGCCGGAAGGACACGATCTGCATCTGCTCGGAGCCTCGCAGCGGAAGAATGCGCGACGGATTGTCGATCCGGTGAACGCACTCCACCTGGCCCATCATCGCCGACGAGGCAAAGTCGGGCGCCGAGCAGGAGCCGCCGAAGGAACAGAAGCCCGAGTTGCAGACGCTGCCCCCCACCGTGTTACGGATCCAGCTCGAGGTGATGACATTGGGCGGCGCCAGGTTCGGCCACGGAACGCACAGGAACGACGCCAGGCTCTGCTGCATCTGCCAGACGGCGACCATGCCGTAATCCTTTGGACAGGGATGACTGGTTATGAATGTTCCGTAGATGTTGGGCTCGGAAGAGGTCCAGACGGCGTTCGCCTTTCCGCGCCAGTTGTCCGTCCACCCCGCGGGATCGATCGTGACGGTGACGTGGCTGGTCGAGTCGAGGAGGACGCCGTCGCCGCCGATGGCGAGGAGAATGGAGTAGAGAGTCGCCGCCGTCTGCTGGACCGCCTGCACCACGGGATCGGTCTGAAAAAAGTCGACGCGGAGGTCGTCGTTGATGGTGATCTCGTTCTGGTTCTTCGCCGAGTCTTTGACCCACTTCGCCAGGGCACTGGTGGTCGTGGTGTCGGTCAAACTGGGATTGTTCACGATCTTTGCGCCGACCATGTCGTAGTCGAGCTGCAACCCGGCCTTCAGCCTGGTGACAAACTCGAACTTCAGCTGGTCGGGGTTGATGGGCGAGCCCCAGCTGGCACCCGACAGGTGGACGCTCAGATAGACCGGCAAAAGAAGGTTGTAAGTGGTGCCGAGGATCTTCGCGTAGCGAAAGTCCGTGGGGATGAGCGCGGCCATCGTGGTGAGCACGTTCGACGCGCGTTGATCGAAGGCGGCGAGCCTTGCGTTCCGATCGCTCGACTGCAGTGCATTCTGGAAATCGAGGAGCGCGCCTTGTGCGTCCGCCAACACCGGCGAGGCGACCCCGTCCGTGATGGAGTTCTGGATGGTGGACACGGCGGCGGCCAGCAGATCGGCCGTCGTGGGTTGGGGTCCGTCCAGAAACGATTTTCCGTCCTTGTAGGCGGAATAGGCGTCTTTGGCGATCTTGATCCCCTGAGCCAGCGCTCCGAAAGCCTCCACGTATTGCGCGCGAGCCGTACCGGCGGTGAGCGAGATGGACAGCGCCACCACCGATGCCGCGACGAGCGTTCTTACCTTGATTGAAGTCATGTTATCTCCGTGGTGACAAGATCGAGGACGAGGAGCTCCCGCAGGCGCCGCCGGCCGATCCTCCCCCCCTTGATGCGACTTTTCTTCTGCTGGTCACATCCCTATGACGGGACGAAGGCAACGCGTGTCGCAACAAAAAGAACTGGCGCGCCTGGGCGTGTCGTCAAACTCGAGGCAGTGGAGGATGCGGCGGGCCGCGCGTCAGCGTGACTTTGCCGGCTCGCGGAGCGCCGCGCGCTCGTCGCTGATGAGCAGCGGAAGGGCCTCGGTTCCGCGCAGGACCAGTCGTTCGGGCGGCGAGCGCGGGTCGGGTTTGTCGCCGGTCGGGTCGACCTCCCGGGCGCTGCCGCCGCCTACCGAGACCAGCTCGCCTTCCTTCAGCACGCCCTCGACGTAGGAAAATCCCTTCCAGAAGCCGAGCCAGTTGGAGGGCCTGAAGCCTCGCTCCTCGAGCAGCAGGCCGAGCAGGCCATGCTTCCCGGGATACCGGCTGAACCCCGTCGAGCCGACGCGATCGTGGACCAACGCCAGAAAGAAAGGTCCGGAGGTGTCGACCCGGGCCTCGCCACTTTCATCCGCGATCACGAATGGACATGCCTGCCGCAGGTCCACCAGACGAAGCCAGTTGGCCATGCTCTGGCCACCGGTGGCCCCGGGCACATAGACGAAGACCTCGTAGGCCACGCAAGGCCGGCCACTGAGCTGGGACCGCAGCAACTCGCCGGCTCGACGGACCCGCCCGGTCAGCCTCACGGCGCCGCTCGCCTCCTGGACACGGACGCGTCTTTGCGCCGCGAGCGCCCGGCTGATCCGCCTGGCGCGGGTCGGAAACAACAACTGGCCCGCGATGGTCAGCACCGCTACCCCGGCGAGGGCCATGTACGGGCCTATATCCACGCGCGCATTCTAGCCAAGCCAGCGCCTTTGTCGCACCGAGAGAAGTGCGGCCCCGAATAAAGCAGGCGAGGCGCCCGATGGGTTCGGGGCCTCGCCTGCCAATCACCCGTCACTCCTTGGTGGGTCTACTTTCCAGGTACGCCCCCGGTCCCAGGAATGCGGCCGGCGTCAAAGCCGCCGGCCGTCCCCCCGGTGCCGGGGAAGCCAGCGTCCTTCGGCGGCGGGAAGCCGCCATCGGGCTGGCCGCTGATCGGCGTCGTGTCCGGCGGTGGGGGCGGGAGCATCTCGTCCGGGCAGACGAAGCCGTGCAGGATGCGCCCGCGCCGATCGAGCTCGTTGAAGTGGCGGATCACGCCGGCCGGGAAGTCGCTCACGTCCGCGCCGAGGAGGAAGCCCGACAGCTGCGACTCCTGGAACGAGAAGCGCGGGCTGACCTGGAACTGAGAGCCGCCCGTCTCGCCCTGCGTGTGGCACCCGTTGCAGGTGTTGCGCGCAAAGCGATGGCGCGTCTCGGGGCTGACGCCCGGCACCTGCCAGGTGAAGAAGTCCGAGGCGTCCACGTTGCCGCCCTGGAACGACGCGCCCTCGAACATCAGAGGCACTGTGTGTTTCTCGGCGAGGATCGCCGGCTCGTTGGCGAGGACGAACCGCCCCAGTCGATCGGAGAAGTTGAAGCTCCGATCCGGCGTCAGGGCGACGGTCGCCGGCGAGAGCATGCCGCTCATGGCGTCCAGGTGGAACTCACGGAACTCCCACGCCCCGCCGAGCGCGAAGAAGTCGTTCGTGCGAACCTGCCCCAGGGCGCTCCCGTTCGTGCGTCCGGGCGCCGCGTCGCGCGCCGTGAAGCGCTCCGTGACCGCCTGCAGGGCCGCGTTGTACTCCTCGGACGGGAACGGCAGCGCGCGGAGGGCGTGCCACGCGTTGGCCAGGTCGACGATCGCCGCCTGCGAGGCCGCCGGGATGTTGTATTCGATGATCAACGTCGCCGACAGCACCTGGCCGAACGGCGCGAACCCGAACACGAAGCGACCCTCGCCGGCCGTGGACGCCGTGACGTCATTGAGGTCGATGCGGTTGACGATGGCCAGAAGCCGGAACGCCTGCCGCGAGAGATCGAGCTTGCCGTCCGGGCCCCGCATGCTGTCCAGGACCTGCTTGGCGCCCAGGCGCGCAGGCAGCGTGAAGCCGTTGACCGTCTGCTGGTTGAGGAATGAGGTGAACATCGCCTCGACCATCGCCGGCGCGGCGTCCGGCGTCGGCGCCATGTTCTCCATCAGCTTGCCGAACGTCCAGGCGCCGCCCGGGCCGGTGCGGACCGGATCGTCGACGACGCTGACGTCGCGAATCTCCAGCTCGCGCCGGGGCTTGATCGTGCATGGCGTCGAGTTGTCGAAGACAGAGAAGTTCACGATCTGGTTGAACGGCTCGAAGCTGGACGAGAAGAGCTGGGCGTTCACGAAGATCTGCGACGTGCCGAAGTCCTCGATGTCCGCCGAGGCGCTGGCGGTGAACGGCAGGTGCGCGGTGCCGGCCGCCGGAACAAACGCGCTCCCGAAGTTCGGGCTCACGATGATGCTCTGGTTCATCACGAACGCATTGAAGTTGAAGGAAGCATCGTCGCACGAGTTGTTCGTGATCTGGACGTCGTAGCTGACGGGCGTTCCCGGCGGCACGGCCGCGGGATCGACCGGCGTGACATTCATCACAGAAGGCTGGGGCAGACAGGTCAGCTTCGCGATCTCGGCGGGCGTCGCCGGGACGGTGTCGAAGACGACGTTGTCGATGATGCCGTCGATGCGGCGGTTGCTGGCGTCGTTGCCCATCAGCAGCGGACCCACGCCGTCGCTGAGCCGGCCGACGACGCGCTTCGAGGCGGCCTCCGCCCCGTCGAGGTAGAGCTTGAGGAAGATGCCGTCATAGGTCGCGGCGACGTGCGTGAACTTGTCCAGGGTCGCCTTGGCCTGCACGTCGGCCGCCTTGCCGTTGGCGAGGCTGATGACGATCTGGAAGTTCTTGCCGTTCTCGGCAAGCACGAAGGTGCTGGTGCCGTCCTGACGCTTGCGGAAGATCGTGCGGACGCCGCCCAGGTCCGTCGGCTTGACCCACGCCGCGACAGTGAAGCCCTCGGAGAACACGAAGTTCGGCTGGTCAGGCACGATGACGACGTCGTCGTTCTCGTCGAAGCCGATGCCCGTATTGAGGACGCCGGGACGGCAGAAGGCCGTCACCGAGCGGAAGGCCGTGTGGTTGCCGCCGAAGGAGCTGTCACCGAGCTCGGTGCGGTTCATGTTGCAGTCATCGAAGCGCCAGAAGCCCTGGGCCTGCCCGGGAAAGCTGCGGGTCGGGCCCGTGCCGCCGTCCATGCCCGGCCCGGTCCCCGCGTCCCCGGGTCCCGCGCCGCCCATGCCCGGACCGCCCTTCCCGCCCGCGTCCGTGGCGCCCGTCGAGCCGCCGCCGCCCACTGTCGGGCCGCTGGTTCCCCCCATCCCTGGGGCGGGCGGAGGGGGCGCCGCCGTGAGCGCGCTGCTCATGAACTGTGTGAGCTCGCCGTCGTGGAGGATGGCCTGCAGCTCGGCGCTATCGTCGCCGTGATTGTCGCCACAAGCGCCGAGGCCCGCCGAGGCGAGCGCGAGTGAGCCGAGGAGTGCGCGGCTGTTTAGCCGGCGTCTCGGTCCGTGACATTCTGGTTTCAGCTTCATCGGGATCTCCTTTGTCGGTTGGGGGAAGCGCAGATACGGAATAATCGGGCTACGTTCGCTGACGGCTCGATCGGTCCTTGCTTGATCGATCTAGTCGCGCGGAAAAGACGAAAGTCGGTCAGGAAAATTCCGTCGAGCGAGACGGCGTCCTCGGCAGCAAGACGCGTACCGTCGACGGCGTGCCCCGTTGCTCGCGGGTTGCCCACACAGGATGGCGCGAGCAGCGCGGAAACCATCCGTCGATGCGACAGACGTGTCCGGTTCTTGTCGCGTGTCGACGGCGGCTGCGATCGTCGTCGCGACACTTCACCGCAGCGACGATGGGGCTCACCGTCCACTGCAGCGGACTGGAGACCCTGCCACCGGCCGGCCGGGTTACACCCTCACCAGCGCGCAGCCGTCGGTACGGCCGTCTTGTTCAGCGGACGATCGGCGCGGCCCGGTCGATCAGAACGAGCCGAACAGCGTGGCCACGCCACCCGTCGATGCGGGCAACAGGCTGATGCCGAGGGCGCTCTGGGGGTGGGCGGCCTCGGCCTCGGCGGCCGGAGAGCCCGACGTGGCGTAGATCCAGATGGCCCCCACCAGCGCCGCCGCGCCCACCGCCCCGGCGATGTCGGCATAGCGATAGAGGGTCTGGATGCGATCGATGCCCGTCGACGGGCAGTGCGGTGTGCACTGCGAAAGCTGGGCGTTGTCCTTTCGCCCCCAGTAGGTGAGAAGGCCGAACCCGCCGGCGCCGCCGAGGGCGATGGTCCCCAGGGCCACCGACCCGAAGGTCAAGTGCGCTCCGCGGGCCGGGCGCTGCGCTACCGGCGCGTCCCGGTCGCCGCTGGCGCTGTCACCCGCGAGCTCGTCCGGTGATCCGTCGGTCTTGCCCGCGGCGCGCTCCGCATCCTCCCGGGCGCGCGGCGCGGTCTCGCTGGCCACCAGCGCGGCCGGTCCGGCCGGTCCGGTCGGCGCGGCCGGTGCGGCGGACGATTTGCCCGCGCCATCGCCGCCACCCTCCCCCTTCCCGCCGGCGACACGCTTGGCGCCGCCCGGGCCGTCCATCGTGACCAGCAGACGACGGTTCTGCTCACCCTGG
>DATLVT010000852.1:0-3659 GCA_035577105.1 Polyangia bacterium | reverse complement strand
CGGTGTAAGAGAAAAATAGCTGTCTCGGCCGCCCCTCGTCCAAGGATGGGTCAGGACGTTGCGAGAACGAGAATCGAACCGATTGCAGGACCTCTGCCCAGTAGGCGTCGAGCAAGGACGTCCGCCGGGCCGGGGCGAGCTGTTGCCGTGCCTGGGCCAGATACGCGTCGGCAACGCCCCGCGCGTAGAGCATCGGCGTCACGAAGGTGGACGTGGACGGGTGAGCATCGGCGTTCAGTTGATAATGGCCCGCCTGGCGGCCCGCGGGGCAGTCGGTCCGTGCTGGTAGCCCGACCTTTTGTTCTGCCGCGGCGAGGGCGAGACACAGAAAGTCGTCGAACTCCTGACCGGGTTGTCTCTTTGGCTCTGCGGGAACGCGTGCCGCCACCAGCGGTTCGTAGCTCGTCGAATCGACGTCCGCGTCGTGCTCGCGGAACTGCACCACCGGGACCGCCCCCGCCTCATTCTGCAGCACGTACGCAACGAACGCGGACACCACCGCGGCGTCGATTTCTCCCTCTCGAAACCAGGCCATCACCTGATAGTAGTTGCCCAGGTGAATATCGAACTCGACGGGACACTCGAATCCCGCGCTGCGCGCAGATTCATTGGCGACCCGCCGCAGATAAGTCTCCAGGCTTCGATACCAGGACTGATCAGTGCTGAGGTTGGTCGCGCTCTCGAACGTCGTGAACCCGAGACGAAGAACCTCCGTTCCGGTCGCACAACGAGACGACGACTGGCCGGCACGAGCGACGGGAGGCGATGCCAGCGCACAGACAAAGAACGCCAGCAAGAAAGCCAGGACGATGGCCTCGGGCGTGCGGGTTGAGTTCTGCTTCTTCCACTCGCCGCCGCGATCCCGCGCCATCCCGGTAACTTCGACCATCCGATTTCCGATATCAAGCATGGTGCGCCACCTGGATCGCCAGACGCTGGCGAAGCTGCTTTCGCGGTGACGCCTTCGCCCTGAACCCGCGGATCTCAGGTCGCCCCTATGCCGCCTCCCTTCCCGCCATCTGCGTCCCTCCCGAGCGGATCGCCCCAGCTCGGGCGGCGACGGCGTCGCTGATCCGCGCGGCGTCGCGCCCGACGCCGTGGATCATCGAGGACGACAGCGCATGGAGAAAGTGCAGGCCGACGAAGTAGAGGCCCGGCACTTCCGCGACGACGCCGCTTGCGTGGCGCGGACTGCCCGCCTGGTCGAAGATCGGCAGGTCGATCCACGAGAAGCTTCCGCGGAAGCCGGTACACCAGATCACGTTCGTCACGTCCATCGTGCGGCCGTCATCCAGCAGGGGTCGCCCGTCGCGAACGCCGATCGTCCGCGCGGTGCGCGCGACGCCCGCCGCGGCCAGCTGCTTCGGCTTCTGGCGAATCAGCGGCACGCCCATGGTGTGGCCCTTGCTGCGCGCCTTTCGTCCCATCGGCGTCTTCACAGTCAAGAGACGGTGGAACACCAGACGAAACACCACGCGAACCAGGATCAGCTTGGCCAGCCAGCCGTCGAACTTGAACGGCACATGCCCGGGGTGCCGGCCTGACATCCATACGCGGTGCCGGGGCGCCAGCTCCATGGCTATCTCGGCGCCAGAATTGCCGGCGCCCACCAGCAGCACGCCGCCCTCGCGGAGCTGCCCCGGGTTCTTGTAGTCGGCGGCATGCAGCTGCACGATGCTCGGGTCCAGCTGGCGCGCGAACTCCGGGACGTGAGCCCGTTGATAGTCGGCCATCGCGACCACCACCTGCGCGGCCTCGAACTTCCGCTCGCCTGCTTCGATGACGAAGTGCTCACCGACGCGGGCCAGGCGGCTCACGGTGACGCCGGTCAGCACCGGCAGCTCGAAGCGGGCGGCGTACGCTTCCAGGTAATCCGCCATCTGGTCCTTGGTCGGGCACGAATTCGGGGGAGCCGGAAACGGCATTCCGTCCAGCCCGTCGAAGCGGGCCGGTGAGAACAGCCGCAACGAGTCCCAGCGCTTCCGCCAGGCGTCGCCGATCCGCACCTGACCGTCCAGGATCACGAAGCGCAGCCCGCGCCGCGCCAGGTGATAACCGACGGACAGACCCGCCTGGCCCCCGCCGATCACGATCACGTCGAACCTGGTGCCCTCTTGCTTGGTCGTCTTGCTCATTCCGGTCATCTCAGCCTCCCTCTGTCCGTTGTCCTGTGACAGCAAGCTACCGATCCGTCCCGGACCTCGCATCGGCCGAAGCCCCCAATTCGCGGCCGCCCGGCGTGGGTGGTTTCACCCATCAGGACCGCCGGACCGCCGGGCCGACGGAGCGGAGCGGCCCGCCTGGACTCACACCAGTTCGTGCTGGTAGGCCCAGGCGGTGGCGGCGGCGCGTGAGGCGACGTTCAGCTTGACGAAGATGTTGCTGACGTGGCGGTCGATGGTCTTTTCACTGAGGAACAGTTCGCGGGCGATCAGCTTGTTCGTCTTGCCGGTGGCGACGAACCGCAACACCTGAAGCTCGCGCTGGGTGAGGCCGTGCGGCGGTTTCGCCGGCGGCGCGCCGGGGGCCGTGGCCAGCGCGGCGACGTCGGGAGCCGCGCCCAGCTCCTCGAAGGCGGCGCGCGCCACCTCCAGCTCCATCCGGGCGCCTTCGCCGTCGCCCAGCGCCTGGCAGGCCCGCGCCAGATCCACGCGCACGCGCGCCGCCAGATACGGTGCACCGATCTTCTGCCAGACCCAGAAGGCGCGCCGCAAAGGCCCCAGCGCCGCCTGCGCGTCCCCCTCGGCGAGGTGAATCCGCCCGCGACCGTGGGCCGCCAGCGCCCCCAGCACCTCGGTGGCAAAGCTCGCCGCGATCTCGTCGAGGCGCGCGCACGCCTGGCGGGCGCCGGCGACGTCCCCGACGGCGAGGTGGATCTCGACGGCGGCGGGGAGCAGCTTGGCCTGGGTCAGCGGATCGTTCGCCTCGGCGACCACGCGGCGGATCGCGCTGGCCGCCGCCTCCCGCTGTCCACGGCCCAGGCACAGCAGGGCCAGCCCCGGCTGCGGCTCGCGCCCGTGCACGCTCGCCTCCTTGAAACAGCGTTCGGCCTCGTCGTACGCCCCCCGCAGGCGGTGGATCTCCCCCTCCTGATAATGCGCGTCGGACAGGGCCGCGCGATCGTTCGGGCGAACGCGGCCGCAAGCATGGCGCGCCTCCTCCAGCGCCTCCGGCCAGGCGCCGCCGATCTGCAGCAGCTCCGCGCGGTGAACCAGACAGGCTCCCTGAAAGGAGACCGCCATCGGCTCGCTCTCGCACCAGGCAGAGAGCGCGGCTGTCCACTCGCGCGCGCGCTCGATCGCATACACGCGCTGGCAGCTTGCGATCACGCCGCAATAGATGAGGCCGGTGAAGATCGGCGACAGCTTGTTCGCGGTCGTCATCAGCATGCTCTCGTCCAGCAAGGCCATGCCCCGCTCGATCTGCCCCAGGCGCACCAGGGCCCGCCCCTGGAGGTTGCGGCCGAACGCCGAGAGATCCGCGTCCCCCACCCGATCGCCGATCCCGGTGGCTTCGACGGCCACCGCGTGGGCCTCGTCCAGCCGCCCGGCCATCTGGTGACGGTAGGCGACCGGGAACAGCAGGAATTTCCGCTCGGCGCATTCGGTCGATTCACCGTCGACCAGGCGCTGTGCTCGCCCCAGCCAGCCGTTGGCGCG
>DATLVT010000851.1:0-7240 GCA_035577105.1 Polyangia bacterium | reverse complement strand
CCCATGGGGCCCTTGTCGCCGATGCGCAGGCCGCTGCGGCCGCGCGCCCGCTTGGCCGGTGGGCAGTCGGACAGATCGGCGCGATGGCCTTCCTTGGTGTGGATGATGGGCAGGTGCGCCGCCCGGAACGCGGCGATGAGACGCGCCAGCGTGGGAACGATGGCCTGCAGGCGGGTGACGTCGTTGCCCAGCGCTGCGCCGAAACCACCCGGCTCCAGAAAGTCGCGCTGCATGTCGATCACCACCAGGGCGATGTTGCCGGCGCCCGGGAACGGATACGGATGGGCGGCGATGGGCGGGCTGGTGGAGACGCTGTCACCGCCGTCGCTGTCGCTGAACTGGGCGGTCACGCGTGGCCCGCCATGTGGCGGCCGATGACGCCCAGGTCGGCCTCGGCGATGGGGACGGCGTGGACCGCCCGCCCCTCGCTCATCACCACGATGCGGTCAGCCAGCGCGAAGATCTCGTCGAGGTCGGCGCTGATCAGCAGGACGGCGGCGCCGCGGTTGCGCGCCTCCATCAACCGCGAGCGGATCTCCGCCACGGCGGCGAAGTCCAGGCCGAAGCAGGGATTGGACGCCACCAGCAGCGACACGTCCTCGTGCAGCTCGCGCGCCAGCACCGCGCGCTGGACGTTGCCGCCCGACAGGCTGCCGATGGGCGCGTCGGGGCCGGGCGTGCGAATGCCGTACTCGGCGATCAGCGAGCGGGCGTTGCGGCGCAGGGCGCGGTGGCTGACCAGGGCCCGGGCCAGCGCGAACGGCTTGCGATCAAAGCGGCGAAAACCGATGTTCTCGGCCACGGTCATGGCCCCCACGCAGGCGTTGCGCAGCGGCTCGTCGGGCAGGCAGCGGACCTTCTGGGCGCGCATCTCGGCGCGCTTGGCGCGGTAACGCCCGCCGCTGACGATGATGCGCCCGGAGCGCGGGATGCGCTGACCCGCCAGGACCTCGACCAGCTCCTCCTGGCCGTTCCCCGACACGCCGGCGATGCCGACGATCTCGCCGGCGTGAACCCGCAACGACAGATCGCTGAGCGCCGGCGTCCCCAGATCGTCGTCGGCGTTCAGCTCGTGAATCTCCAGCACGGCCGGGCCGGTCTGGCGATCGGCGCGGGCCTGGTTCGCCCGCGGCGGTTCGTCGCCGACCATCATGCGGGCCATGGCGTCCGGGGTCAGTGCGCTGACCAGGCCGCGCCCCACCAGCCGCCCGCGGCGCAGCACCGTCACCTCGTCGGCGAACTTCATCACCTCGCGGAACTTGTGCGAGATCATCAGGATGGTCAGTTTTCCATCCTTGGTCATTCCCCGAAGGAGACCCAGCACCTCGTCGGCCTCGTCGGGCGTCAGGACCGACGTCGGTTCGTCCAGGATGACGATGCGACTGCCCAGATAAAGCTGCTTCAGGATCTCCAGCTTCTGTTTTTCGCCGGCGGCCAGCATGCGCACCGGACGCCGCGGGTCCAGGCGGAACGGCATGCGTTCCATGAAGGCGCCCACGTCCCTGTGCTCCTTCGCCCAGTCGAAAACAAACGGCAGGTTGCGGCGGGCCAGCACCAGGTTCTCGGCGACGGTCATGTTGTCGACCAGCGTGAAGTGCTGGTACACCATGCCGATCCCCAGGGCGGCCGCGTCGCGCGGACTCTTGATGCGCGATTCGACGCCGCCCACCAGGACGCGCCCGCTGTCCGCCTGGTAGTAGCCCATGATGCATTTGACCAGCGTGCTCTTGCCGGCCCCGTTTTCGCCCAGCAGCGCGTGAACGGTCCCCCGCCGCAGCTGCAGCGACACGTCGGACAGCGCGATCAGCGAGCCAAAGTGCTTGCTGACGGAGACAGCCTCCAGCGCCAGATCGCCGTCCAGCGCCGGTTCCGTCGCGCCGCCGCCACCGCCGGCCGCTTCGCCCGCCACGGTCACGTCAACGTCTCCATCAGGGCGCGCGAGTTGGACACCGCGCCGAAGACGCCGTTCTGCATCTTGACCATCTTCAACGCCGCCGTGTGGTTGCCGACGTCGGTGGCGGCACAGCAGTCTTCCAGCAGCAGGCATTCGTACCCGCGGTCGTTCGCCTCGCGCATGGTGGTGTGCACGCAGACGTCGGTGGTGATGCCGGTCAGGACGATGTTGTCGACGCGCCGCTGGCGCAGGATGAGATCCAGATCGGTGGCGCAGAAGGATCCCTTGCCTGGTTTGTCGATGATGGTTTCACCGGGGCGCGGCGCCAGCTCGGGGATGATGTTCCAGCCCGGCTCGCCGCGCACCAGGATGCGCCCCTGCGGCCCGGCGTCGCCGATGCCCACGCCCTTGTTGCCGGGCGTCTGCCGCGAGCGCCAGCGCTTGTTGGCCGGCAGATCGGCCAGATCGGGCCGGTGCCCCTCGCGCGTGTGCATGATGTGGTAGCCGCCGGCGCGCATCTTCTCCAGCACCTTCTGGATGGGACCGATGCAGGCGCGGGTCAGACCGATGTCATAGCCCAGCAGATCGATATAGCCGCCCTTGCCGCAAAAATCCGTCTGCATGTCGATGACGATGAGGACGGTGTTGTCCGGCCGCAGCTCGCCGTTCCACGGCCAGGCGTACGGTTCAGCCGCCACGAAACGCTGCGTGCTCATCGTCTTTGTCCCTTCGCTAGGTTCATCGGGCCACCCGCAGCTCGGCCGGCTGGCCGACCAGCGCCCGGTCACGCGAGCTGGTGGCGATGATGATGGCCAACGTCAGCGCGTAAGGCGCGGCGTTGAACAGGTAATACCCCGAGGTGATCCCCACCGACTGCAACGCGGGCCCCAGCGCGCTGGCCCCGCCGAACAGCAGCGAGGCGAACAGGCAACGGATGGGATCCCAGCGCGCGAAGATCACCAGCGCCACCGCCATCAGCCCCTGCCCGCTGGAGAGGCCCTCGTTCCAGCTGCCCGGATAGAACAGCGACAGGAACGATCCCCCCACGCCGGCCAGAAAACCGCCGGCCATGGTGGCCAGCATGCGCACCCGGCCCACGTCGTAACCCATGGCCCGCGCCGCATCGGCGCTTTCTCCGACGGTGCGCACCACCAGGCCCCAGCGCGTTCGCTGCAGCAGGAACAGCACCGCGCCGGCCATGCCGATCCCGACGACGAACAGCACGTTGACCTGCAGCGCCGATCGCAGCTGCGCCGACGAGCTCCACCAGCCCAGCGGAATGGAGGGCAGGTGCGGCGCCGTCGGGCCGATCAGCGGCTTGCCCAGAAAAAACGCCAGCCCCACGCCGAACAACATCAAGGCGATCCCCACCGCCACATCGTTGACGCGCGGCCGGCCGCATAGCCAGGCATGCAGCGCCCCCAGCAGCACGCCCAGCCCGCCCGCGGCCAGCACGCCCAGCCAGGGTGATCCGGTCAGGTACGAGACGCCGTAGGCGCCCATGGCCCCCATCACCAGCGTTCCTTCCAGGCCCAGGTTCACGCGCCCGCTCTTCTCGGTCAGGCATTCACCCAGGCTGACGAACAGAAACGGCGTGCTGATGCGGATGGCGCCACCCAGGACCGCCAGCCCCACGCCCGCCGCCCCCGCGCTGACCGCCGCGTCCGCCATCAGACCACCACCACGGCCGGCTTGTCGGCGGCGGCGGTGACCGGCGGACGGCGGTTGCGTCGCAGGAAACCAAAACCGCGTCCGTAGAACGTCTCGGAGAAGAGAATGGAGATGAAGAGGATCCCCTGCAGCACGTTCACCGTGGCGTCGGGCAGATCAAACAGCCGTTGCAACAGACCGCCGCTGGCTCCGATGCCACCCAGGATCAGCGCCACCGGGATCACCGCCAGCGGGTTGCCGCGCGCGATGAATGCCACCAGCACGCCGGTGTACCCGTACCCGGTCACCAGCGACGCGTTGGCCGTGCCGTGAATGGCCGCCACCTCGATTGATCCCGCCAGCCCCGCGCACAGCCCACCGATGAACGTGGTGATGACGATCAGGCGCCCCACCGGCAGACCGTTGAGTAAAGCCGCGCGCACATTGCCCCCAACCATACGCGCGGCAAAACCGAAGGTGGTTCGGTTCATAAGAAACCAGGTGACGGCGCAGGCCACCAGACCAAAGGCCAAACCCCAGTGGACGTCCAGGCCGGGCAAATTTCCCAGCATGTTCTCGTCGCCGATGGGCGGCGTCGACGGCTTGTTCAGGCTGGCCGGATCGCGCAGCGGCCCTTCCACGATGTGATTCAGCAGGGCGATGGCGATGTAATTCAACAGCAGCGTGCTGATGGTTTCGTTGACGCCACGATAGGCGCGGAGCGCCCCCGCGAAGGCGATCCACAACCCGCCCACCAGAGCGCCGGCCACCAGCATGGCCACCTTGATGCCCGCTGGACTGTGGTTGTGCGCCGCCATCGAGGCCGCGGCCGCCGCCAACCCGCCCATCACCATCGCCCCCTCGCCGCCCAGTCCCACCAGCCCCAGGCGCAGCGGCAGCGCCGTGGCCAGCGCCGTCAGCATCAGCGGCGCCGCGCGCAGCAGCGTGTTCTGGAACGAGAACCAGGTCCCGAAGGACCCACGATACATCTGGTAATAGACCGCGAACGGGTTGTGGCCCGTCATCAGGATGAACACGCCGAACAGCGCCAGCGCCGTGATGAAGGCGGACGCCGGCACGGACATCCCCGCCAGCGTGCGACGGATTATGCCCGGGCCGCCAGCCGGCGCCGTCGGATCGGCGAGGGGCCCCTTGCGCCGGCCGGACGTCGATATCGACGTCGATGTCGATGTCGATGTCGGCGGCGTCTGCCCAGCCATTGCCACCGGCGGCGCCCCGGCCGCAGGTGGCGCCACCTCCGGGCCGTCGCCTCCGTCGACACTGACGCCGATTCCCATCGCCACGCTGGTTGTCCTCAGTGCGTCTTGCCGACCACGCCCTCGACCAGGTAATCCATCTTCTCCAGCTCGACGTCGGTCTGGCGACGCTCCACGCCGTCAGCGATGACCACGGCGCCGGTGTTGTCCTTCAGCGGCCCCTTGTAGATCACCATGGTGCCGGCCATGAACTTGGCCTTGGCGTCGTCAGCTTTCTTCTTCGTCGCCGCCGAGACCGCCTTGCCGTAAGGCGACACGCTGACGAAGCCCTCTTTCAGACCGCCGCGCAGAAGGTGCGGATAGGTTTTGCCGGTCTGAATGTCTTTGATGTAATCGGTGTAGACCTTGCCCCAGTTCCATTCGGCCCCGGTCAGGTAACCCTTGGGCGCCAGCGCCGCCTGATTGGCGTGATAGCCGGTGACGAAGGCCCCGCGCCGCTCGGCCAGCTCGACGATGACCTTGGGTGAATCGACGTGCGCGGTCAGCACGTCAGCCCCCTGATCGATCAGGCTGTTGGCGGCCTCGGCCTCCTTCACCGGCATCGACCAGTCACCGGTGAAGATCACCGTGGTGGTGACCTTGGGGTTCACCGACCGCGCCCCCAGCGTGTACGAGTTGATGTTGCGCAGAACCTGGGGGATCGGCTTGGCGGCGATGAATCCCAGCTTGCCGGTCTTGCTGGTGAGGGCGGCCACGATGCCCGCCACGTACTCCGCCTCGTCGATATAACCGAAATAGCTGCCCACGTTCTCCGGGTGCTTGCCGGGGACGTAGAGACCTCCGCAGTGCAGGAAGGTGACGCTCTTGTTCTTCTGCGCCTCCTTCAGGATGTGTGGATCGAAATAGCCGAACGACGTCGGGAAGACCAGGGTCGCCCCGTCGAGATTGATCATGCTCTCCATGGTCTTTTGAACGGCGACGGTCTCGGGGACCATCTCTTCCTCGCGGATCTTCACGCCCGGCATCTTGGCCACCGCGGCCGCGCCCTGGGCATGCGCCTGGTTGTAACCGTAGTCGGTCTTCGGTCCCACGTAGATGAAGCCGACGGTCATGGGTTGGGCGGCGGTCGCCGACGGGGATAGCCCCGTGGCAACGGCCACAATGGCGGCGGCGCTGGCAGCGACCGTCAGGGATACAAAGGAGATCATGGCTCTGCGCATGGGGACCCTTATAGGCCGCGCCAGGTTTCCCGAACTTTTCGGACATGAACATTCTTTGTAACTTGACGGTAACTTCGTCGGCAGACGCGCAAACCGCTGTTTCCGGTGGGCGCGCAGTCGGGCATGCTGCGCGCATCGCATGCGCACGATCGAAGGCTTCAGCCTGGACCTCACATCGCTGCAGCAACAGTACGACCGCGGCAGCATCACCGTTCGCCAGGTCATCGAGATGATCCTGGCCGACCTGGACAAGCGCGGCGCCGACGGTGTGTGGATCAGCGCGGCGCCCGCCGAACGGCTATTTGCCGCCGCCGAACGCCTGCAGCAGCGCCGCGCCGCCGGTCACAAGCTGCCGCTTTTCGGCGTGCCCTTCGCCGTCAAGGACAACATCGACGTGGCCGGCCTGCCGACGACGGCCGCCTGCCCGGCCTTCGCATACACGCCCGACGTTGACGCCGCCGTGGTGACGCGCCTGCAGGACGCGGGCGCCATCGCCATCGGCAAGACCAACCTGGATCAGTTCGCCACCGGTCTGGTGGGCGTGCGGTCGCCCTACGGCGTGCCTCGCAACCCGTTCGACGGGCGGCTGATCCCCGGAGGCTCCAGTTCGGGATCGGCGGTGGCGGTGGCCAACGGCCAGGTCAGCTTTGCGCTGGGCACGGACACCGCCGGATCGGGGCGGGTGCCGGCGGCCTACAACAACATCGTCGGGATCAAGCCCAGCCCCGGCCTGCTCAGCGCGCGCGGCGTGGTCCCCGCCTGCCGGTCCTTCGATTGCGTGTCGATCTTCGCGCTGACCGCCGCCGACGGCGCGCGGGTCGCCGAACTGGCGCGCGGCTATGACGCCAGCGATCCTTTTTCGCGCCGCGAAGCGGACACCCTGTCCGTCGATCTACAACCGGGGCCGCCGTCGTTTCGCTTCGGCATGTTTCCGGAGCGTGACCTCGATTTTTGCGGCGACGAACGTTCGCGCGCAGCCTACGGGACGGCCCTGGAGCAACTGCGCCGGCTGGGCGGCGCGCCGGTCGCCGTCGATCCGGCCCCCTTCCGCGCGGCGGGCGCCCTGCTTTACGGCGGCCCCTTCATCGCCGAGCGCCTGGAAGCGACCGGCGATCTGATGGAGAAATGGCCCGATGCGCTGCTGCCCACCATCCGCACGCTGATGCACGACGCCGCCAGCAACGACGCCGCCCAGACCTTCAAGGCCATCCATCGCCTGCGCCTGCTGCGCCGACAGGTGGAGGCGATCTTGCCGGCCT
>DATLVT010000850.1:0-5755 GCA_035577105.1 Polyangia bacterium | reverse complement strand
CCGCGACCGCGTCCGTGACGGCCGCCGTCGAATGCAACATCTCGTTCGAGAACGGCAGCCGGACAGAATTGAACCCAAGCTCGCGAATCTTGCCGGCCACGCTGGCCAGGGAGACCTTGTCCAGTCCGCCCACCACCAGCTTGACGTCGTTGGCCCCGTACCAGTTCACGCCGGCGAGCTTCACGCGGCGACCCTGGGCGTCCACGAGCCAGCGCCCGCAGGTGGAGAGCGGCAAGGCCCCGTCAGCGACGACCCCGGCCGTCACGACGTCGGGCGAGGCATCTTCCCTGGTGACGGTGTCTGGTGAGATCGCCGCTGCGTCGATGGACGCGACGTCGCCGGACGCCATGTCGACCGACGCCGCGTCGCCGGACGCGGCATCGGCCCATTCCTGGGGCGCGCCTGGCGATCCGGGGCGTGGTCCCGCCGGCGCCGCCCCCTGGCTACACGCCACGAGCATCGACGACAGCACCAGGGCCTGGCCGCGGGCCAGCCCTCGCATGGCGCCGCCTCTCACCGAAGTGACCTCAAGGGCAGGATGGTGATTCACAATTGACCGGAATTCAATAATGGCGGGAGGTGCCGGGCGCGGACGGGCGATCGGTAATGTTTGTGACAGCACGCGTCTGATGGTGGGGCTGTCCCGGGCCCGAATCCTTTTTTGCCGGTGCCGCTCCGGCCCATATCGCTTACATTAAAGAAGCCGTTAACCCGGCCGTCCGTGCCAACTATTTAAGGGCGGTCCGAAAAAAATGCCGGCCCCGGTGACTCGATCTCCGTCTGACTGGGCACTTGTATTTGGGCCGCGCGTCGGCCAGGTCCGAAATCCCCACCCTGGCAAGAAGGCACATGCGACAAAACTGCGCGTTTCGCATTGGAAATCCGGGCTCATGCGTCGTTGTCCTCCTCGCCGTCGCGGCCAGCCTGGGCGGTGGATGCGCAGGCGAGATCGGGGATCGCGGACCATCCTCGGGCGGACAAAATGACGCTGGCGTGGGCGGTCCCAAGGTAGGTGCCCCCGGCGAAATCGAAGGCGAGGGTGGGGCGGGCGGGACCTCTCCCGGCGGCACCGGCGGCGCGGCGTCACCAGGCACCGGCGGTGTGATGGCGCCTGCCGACGCGGGGGCAGGCACCGGGGGCAGCCCGGCGCCGGCCACGGGCGATCTGGTTCACGGCCTCAGCGTGACCGACGTGGCCATCTATCAGGCCGTCAAGGTCAGCCTGGTCAAGACCGGTCAGCCGGTGTCGATGCCCAGCGCGCCCTTGATTCGCAACCGTCCTGCGCTGGTGCGCGTGTTCGTCACGCCCGATGCGGGGTGGCAGGCGCGGACCGTGGTTGCGCGGCTGCAGTGGGGCTCTGCCGCGCCCAAGGAGGCCATGGCCACCATCGCCGCGGCTTCGACCGATCCGCTGACGAACTCGACGTTCAATTTCCAGCTGGCGGCCACAGACATGACGGCGCAGGTGCCATGGTCGATCTCCTTGCTGGAAGCGCCCGGCGGCACGGGCGCCGGCGCCACGACGGGAGCGAAGATTCCCGCTGACGGCAGTCTGGCCATGCTGGGCACGCTGGATTCGGGCGCCTCGCTGAAGATCGCGTTTGTGCCGATTCGAAACAACAACACGCTGCCCGACACCAGCGCCGCGCAGATCAAGTTCCTGACCGACGCCATGTTCGCCACGTACCCGGTGGCCAAGATCGAGACCACCGTCCGCGACCCGATTGATTTTCCGTCGCCGATCGCCGCGATGGGCACGGGATGGGACGCGGCCCTCAACCAGGTCTGCATGACGCGGCAGACGGACAAGCCGGCGCGCAATGTCTTTTACTATGGCCTGGTCACGCCGGGGCCGTTCCAGACCTATTGCGCCGGCGGCTGCGTCGAGGGCATCGCGGTGCTGGCGTCGAATCCCAACCAGGACTTCATGCGCTGCTCGATGGGCATCGGTTACACCAACATGGGCAGCGGCGTCTTTCTGCAGGAGGTGGCCCACTCGATGGGCCGCTCGCACGCGCCCTGTGGCCAGCCGGCGCAGCCAGATCGCATGTATCCGTATGCGGGCGCCAAGATCGGCGTGTGGGGTTACGACCTGGTTCGCCAGCGCCTGATTGACCCCGCGCGCACGGTGGACTTCATGAGCTACTGCGCGCCGGTCTGGATCAGCGACTATACCTTCGGCCGCCTTCTGCCCTGGATCCAGGCGGTCAACGCGCTGGCGCCGGCGCCTTTCATTTCGCCGGGGGCGTCGTCCCCCGAGCTGGCGGCGTCGTCGTCGGGCGGGTGGCCGTCGGGCCCGGCCTATCCGTCGGCCAGCGCGGCGGCCACGGCGTTCCCCGCCGATTCGACGCTGCGTTTTCCGCCGGCGCGCTGGCGGGTGGCCACCGTCGAATCAGATGGGGGCGTGCTGTGGGGACCGCTGGTCGACTTCGACGAGATCGCTGGCGGCACCTCGCACACCGTGGTGATCCGCGATGGCAACGGCCAGTCGTCGACGGTCAGTGGACTCTTGTTTCCGCACACCGGCACGGGCGGCGGCATGTTGCTGTTGCCGGCGACGGTTCCGGCGCGCGCCGGCTCGGTGCAGATCGGCGCCGGCACCACTTTCCGGAACGTTCGCGTCGACAACTGACGCCGGCTGTTCGTCGCGCGTCTCGCAGTCGCATGAAGCGGCTGTCGCAGGGCCGGCGACCGTCGTCACTCTGGTTCTGCCGGGAATATCCAGGCTCTGGGAGGCGCGACACCTTTTCCAGGCCGCTTCGACCAGATCCCTAAAGTCCGGCCCCGACACCGTCGTTCTAATGAGACGTACGACAAACGTGCGACGTGTAGGCGCATAAAAACACGTCATTGCCGCTTGGTCGCGTCAATTTCATCGGTTATTCTGCTAGACCCCGCTGTTGTCCCGCGCAAGGAGGTTTCATGCTGCAAGGTCGTTTTTTGCTGGTGTTTTCAGGACTGATTGCAACATGGGTCCTGCCCCTTGGTTTCGCAAGGGCAGCTGCACCGCCCACGCCTTCCGGCGCTCATCCTCGTCTCTTCTTGAACGCCACGACACTGGCCGCGGTGAAAGCCAACGCGATGATGCCGGGCACTGCCGCCAACGCGCTGGCCAGCGCCTGTCAGGACGCCATCACCAATCCGAAGAACTACACCACCCGGGGCGGCGCCGACGGCAACACGTGGCCGCGCGCCGCGCTGGTTTGCTCGTTCGGCTATCTGGTCACGGGCAACAGCCAGTTCCTGACCCAGGCCCTGAAGTACCTGACCGCGTCTCTGGAAGACGATCAGACGTTGGGCGACAAGCTGGGCTGTGTGGCCAACGCCAGTCCCAACTGGCAATCGTGGAACGGCACCTCCGCCGCGCCGCCGGTGATCCTGACCGTCACGCATGACACCGGATACCCCATGCGCTGGTATGGCCCGTACATCGCGCTGGCGTACGACTGGCTGTCCGGGACGTCGGGATTCCCCGAGGCACTGCGCACGCAGACGCGCTTCTGCCTGCAGAACTGGGTCGATTACTACACCAAGAAGGGCTACCACCAGGACGAGGCCGGCACGAACTACAACGCCGGTTACGTCGCCGGAAAGACCTTCGCCGCCATCGCGCTGGGCACCGACGCCGGTGCGGACGGCGATCGTCTCTGGAATGAGACCGTCACCACCGTCTTTCAGGGACTGCTGATCGGCAAGGGAATGTCAGGCATGGACACCAGCGTCGGTTCAAAGTCAGGACCGCTGCTGGGCGGCGACTGGTCCGAGGGCTGGCAGTACGGCCCGCTCAGCGTTTACGAGTACGCCATGGCGGCCCGGGCCATGGAAGAGAACGGGCTGGCCCTGCCCGAGCTGGACGCCTGGACCAACAGCCTGGCGCTTCGTTACATCTACGGCACGGTGCCGCATCTGGACGGGCACCTGGCGGGCGGCGACTTCGAGGACGAGAGCCGCATCTACGCGCAGCCCAATCGCAGCGTGCTGGCCGCGGTGCTGGCCGGGCCGTCCAGTGACATGGCGGCGTCGTGGGCCAAGGCGATGCAAAAGGCGCAGGGGCTGGAGAAGCCCGGATCGGCGCCGTACTTTGCCGACGTGCTGGCCGAGCTGCGCGCCGTCGACGCCAAACCGTACGCCGAACAGACGCCGGCGCCGGCGCTGTGGTACCTGGCCCGCGGCACGCGCGCGCTTTACGTGCGCAGCGCCTGGGATACGAACGCCTTCTGGGGCGTGTTCACGGCCGCTCCCCAGGTCACTCAGGATCACCACCACTTTGACGCTTCGGATTTCGTCTTCAGCCGGGGCGGCGATCACCTGATCGTCGATCTGTCGGGTTACGGCTGTCGCAGCACGCTGCCGACCAATGCGCTGACCGCCGACTCCGGCGTCGTGCAGGGCAAATACGCGCCCAGCCAGACCCCCTGGAGCGCGGCCGAGCTGTTGTGGGCGCGCGGCACGGACACCGGCGTCTTCGCCGCTCGCGGCGACATCGCCAAGGCGTTCAATTTCTCCGGAACGCCCAGCGACATACCGTACGCGCACCGCGAGTGGGTGTTCTTGCCGGAAGGCGAGATCGTCACCATCGATCGCGTTCGCACCGGCAACCCCGCGCGCGGCATGTACGTCAGCTTTCACACCAACACCGCGGGCACCCTGAAGGTTGACACCGCCACCGGCACCGTCGGCGGCACGGTCGGCACGTCGAAGGTGGTGATTCACCCGGTGACGCTGTCTGGCGCGACGCCCGTCCTGGTCAAGCCGCCGGTGGGCGGCGAGTGTTACGACGGCACCTGCACCAACATCCGCATGAGCGCCGACAATTACACCGTGAAGGTGCCGGGACCCTGGGCGGTGGCCATCCACGCCATCGACGGCCTGGGCAGCGACGAGGCGCCGGCGGTGGTGGCCTCGCTGAATGATCCTGTCTATGACCCCGGCAAGATGAACGACGGGATCATCGGCGCTGCCGTCTTCCGATCGACCAAGCAAAGCTTCGTGGTGGCGTCCAGCGCGCAGGATGGAAAGGCGCCCGACATGATGACCTACCAGGTGCCAGGCGCCTCGTCGGGCCGGCACATCGTGTTCGACGCGCCGGAGGCTCCCGACGGTCAGGCCCAGGTCACCGCGACGGTGGCGGGCGATCATTGCGCGGTGACCATCGCGCCGGGCGCGGGATTCGCGGGTCGCCCGCTGATGTTCCAGGTGACCAGCGTGGCCGACGGCTGCAAGGCCACCGAGGACACCAACGTATCGGCGGGAACGCCCCCGCCTGGCGGCGGCGTTCTGCCCATCGGCAACGGCACCGGCAATGGCCCGGGCGGTGGCAACAGCGGCGGCGGTAATGGCGGCGCCGGGGGCGACTCGACTCCGGGCGGCGGCAACGGCAATCCTGGCGAGACCACCGCCCTGACCGGCGGCTGCGGTTGCGTCCTGGCCAAGACCAGCAGCAGCTCGCTCTCGCTTGGCGGAGCGTTGGCCGGCGTGATGATCGCGCTGGCAGCATCCCGCCGTCGGAAGCGCCGGTAGCCGTTCTGCTTTCATCTTGCGGCGTCCGCCTCCTCCGCGTGGGCGGGTCCTGTTGCTGCAGGAAACCTTCCCCATCGGGCCGGTCCGCCGGGGCCGCGTTCGAGATTCTAGAGATCGCGAGCTGTGTATCCGAAGCGCCGAGGGACAACGGCCCCGACGAACCGTCCCGCTGTGGCCCCTTCCTTCCGCGCCACCCCCCCACGCTACGTCGGCTCGCTTGGGGCCAGCGTTGAAGA
>DATLVT010000849.1:0-3303 GCA_035577105.1 Polyangia bacterium | reverse complement strand
TCCCCCTGGCGTAACCAGCGCGACCCCGGATCAGCGGGGACCTTTCCCCGGCCGATGACCAGGACCGTTCCGTTCGCGCTGGCGTCCTGAAACATCGGCACGTCTGCCTCGCTGTCGCCCGCTGCCAGCGAGAGGTGGCGCCCGGCATCGATGGCGCCGACGTCGCGCAAGGCCGCCACCTTCGGGTCTCCGCTGGCGATCGCCTTTTCAATTCCCCCCGTGATCAGGCCATCCGGGCTCAGTTCCGAACGCAGGCCCAGCGCGTGGCCGGGGGCCACACCGATCTTTCGACCGAGCACGCGCACGGCGTACTCACTCTTCTCGCTGACCAGCCAGACGTTCCAGTGCCTGGCCTTGAGGAGCTGGATCAAGCTGGTCATCTGAACGTGGGGCCGCACGCCGACACTCAAGCTAACGCTTCCATAGCGTGTCGAGGTGACCACCATTCTCTTGGGGGGACGGTTCACTTCATCCTTCCACACAGCTTCGGCGAGATCGTCGACGTCCTTGGGCTTCTGACCGACAAAGAGCCGCGCTGCCCAGGAAGAGGTCGGATTTGTTTCATATTGCTTCCAGAACAGGACGAAGTAGTCCTGACAGTCCGTACTCCACTCCTTGCTGTTGTCGATGCTCTGTTTCGCACAGACATTCCGCCCAGCAAAGCTCTGCAGCTCTCTCCGCGCAGATGAATCCTGAACAAGGTCCCAGAATTCCGGGCTGCCGCGGCCATAGCTTTGCCGCAGGATGAACTCGCGAATCAATGCTTCGTCGAAGTCATTCTTGACGACCGTGTCGTCCATGTCGAACGCCGCGTCCATCGTGGCAAAGGTGTTGTTCGTCTCGGCGTTGCCAAGGGCGGTGGTCAGCGCCTTCACGACCGAAGGGCTCCACCCTTTCGTGGGAAGCTGCTCCCACCCCGGCACCGATGCCGCGACGTGAGCGTAGCGGCGTGGTCGGCCCCAGCTGTCGATCCGGCCGAGCCGGCGGTGCTGGGAAAGATCAGAGGACGCGCAGCGGACCATTCGCTTCACGACTTCTGGACGAAAATCTGCCAGGAAGGGAAAGGGTTGCCCATCGCAGACCGGGGCCAGCGAGGCGATGGTCATCGTGGACGCGACGCCACGATCAGTGCCTTGTGATTGTTCGAACATGAAGGGCAACAGCCGGGAGATGTTCCTGGCCAGTCGCGACAGGACGCCGGTGCTCTCCAGGATCTCCGTCTCGGCCTCGCGTGGCGAAGAGTTCACGATCAGCACCTGTCTGGCCCCGGTGAGCGCCGCCGCCTGGAGCGGCGTGTTGTGCACGTACCCACCATCGACCAGTCGACCTTTGAACATCGGCAGATCAATGCTGTGATCGGGCAACACCGGAAAAGGCGATCCTGACGCGAAGACCGGATCAAGCACGTCGTCGATGTCGAGCGGCTTGCTGTTCGAGGTCACATTGTGCCAGCGAAGACTTCGGATCTGGCGCGGGCACCGGGAGTCACCGTCGAAGCAGAAGTACTGATCGCCAGGCAGCAGATTGGCGTCGCCCGCCGTCGCTGGTTCAAGGCTGCTTCCGGTGACGACGAGGTTCGCGTCGAACTGAATCGGCTCTCGTCCCAGGTCCGCCTCCAGGCGATGGCGAAAGAACTCCAGGGCGTTCGCGTTGTCGTACAGCGCAGGTGTCACACACAGGGCCCACAGGAACAGCGCGCCTCCGTTGACGAGAAGAAGGGTGCCGATGGGGCTGAGCTGGCGCCCGAAGAACGACTGCTGGTTCGCCAGGTACCTGAGCGAATCTCTCAGCCACATTCCACGGCCCGATCGGGCCAGGACGTGTTGCAGGACCATGAGCGCCGCCACCACGCAGACGGCGACCCCGATCGTCCATTGCCAGAACTGAGGGGCGATCTCCAGCAGGGTGGCCTGGCCGCGCCAGGCGGCAACTGCCACCACCAGCAGCGAGATGCCCAGTGTGCCCCAGAGGACTCCCACGGCTTGCAGGTAGTCCCTCCGACCGACCATCTTGGCCTTGGCGCTCACGCCCGAGGCGAAGAGCGTGACGCCCACGACGAAAGAAACAGCGCTGACGGCCTCAACCAGTGAGGTCACGTAGATCCTGAAATGCCACACCTCGATGAAGCGAACCCAGGTGGCCCCGCTGATCAGGCCCACGATCACCCCGGCGACGCCCAGGAGCATCAGCCCCATCGACGGTCCCCACAGCTTCGTGACGCCCACCCAGGAGGACAGACTGCGCATCATGAAAGAGAAATCGCTCCCCAGGCCACGAAAGTACGAGTGCCAGGAGTCAACTTTTCGATCAGCGCCCTCCTTGGTCACACAGCAGGTCCACGTGAAGTGCACCAGGCACACCACCAGGCCATAAAGCAGCGCCTCGACAACGGGGACATACGCGCCGAACTTGGCCAGCAAGGCCCAATCCTGGACGTGTCGGGCGTGGGCTTCACCGGCCGCCATCGCGCGCCGGATGGCAAAAGGCCCCAGCAGGAGAGCCGCCGCCAGCAGCAGCGTGATGCGCTTTGGGGGTGGGTCGCCTGATGCGATGCCTCCACTGGGATCGCGCCAGAACCAGAATACGATGATGAGCGCGATCTGGACGATGACGATGATTGCGTAAAGTCCGGCAAACCGCATGAGCCCGAGCCTCGGAAAGATGTCCGCGGCGGATGTCTTGACCTCCTCTCCCTCGATCCAGAGAGACTCCAGCTTTCGGCCGTGGCGAGATCGCGCCGCGAACAGTCCGACCATCGCTCCCCCCGATGTTCCAGCGACTGTATCCACCCGCAGAGGCGCCAGGCTGGAATGGTGATGATCGGAGCTGGGGACGACGTCGGTCACTCCCGCGTTCGCAATCCAACCTCCGTACAACTCGTCCAGCAGGCGGGATTGATAGGCCGCCTTGACCCCACCCCCGGGCAAGACGAGAGCGAGGTGCTTGTCACCAGAATTCTCCTGATCCTGCCGCAGCAGTGCCACGACGTCGTCAACGGTGAAGGCGTACTCCCCGTTCTTGAACCATCGGTCGTATGTGCGCGCCAAGGTTCGATCCGAAGGCGCGCCGCAATCGTTCGTGTCACTCGGCCCGCGATGACCAAATCCGCATCCGACCAGATGAGCAAACCGATCCTGCTCTTTCTTGTCCACGGGAACTGCCTCGGTGTACCCGCGTGAGCCACCCGGGATGGCGCCGGTCGGCCAGGCCAGGGGATTGGGTGGCTCCGCCCCGTGAATGTGGGAGTAGGCCGACGGTGAAATGACCAGGACGTCGCCGGGAATGCGAATCCCCTGCGCGCCA
>DATLVT010000848.1:0-3271 GCA_035577105.1 Polyangia bacterium | reverse complement strand
CGCGGTCCACCGGCTCCAGCGACGGACAGTAAAAGAACAAAGTTGACCAGCGAGTGACCCACGCAACGATCTCGATGCCGTCGTCGTTGGCAAGACGAATCTTGGAAGCACGATGTCCTGGGGGAAGAAGCACGTTCGGACCGGCGCCAAAAAATCCTGCCGGTCGGCGCAACGAAATTCGGTCCGGCGGGAACTTCACAGCGTGCGACAACGACAGACAGCACATGAGAACGCCGCCCCCCCCGACGGTCTCGCTGCCTTAGCTCTGTTCGCATTGTCACGGCGACTCGACGCCGTCGCTGGCTGGTCCACGCGAAGCGGCGTCGATTCCTGGTGCGGTTCCTCGCCCATTAAAGTTTGGGGCGAACCACCGGAGGTCGTCCGTCATCCGATCGCTTAAACAGCCATCGAGCGGCAATCGATCGGTGGTCGTCCCTGGAACGCAAAGTGGAAGGACTCAGTAATGAAGGGTGTCACTGGCATCGGTACCATCGCCTCGATTCTGTTTCCGCTGGCGCTCGTCGCGGGCTGCGGCATTCAACCGGTGAATCACGGCGCCGCCACGCCGGTGCCGGGACGCGATCCCAACGCGCCGCCCACGACCGCCATCCTTTCCTCGGCGCGACCCATCGAGCTGGACCCGGAAGATGAAAGCGCCACCACCGCGGACCCGTGCGAAAAAACGCTGCGCGACAAGACGGACATCCTGACGGCCTATTGCGCGCGCTGCCACTCCGGCCCGGCCGCGCAGGCGCAAGGGCTACCGCCCTGGAACTTCGTCCTGGATGACAAGCGCCTGATCAGCGAACAGTTCACCCGCGAGCAGCAGCCGCCGCAGCGGTACGTGATTCCCGGCGATCCCATGGGGTCGGTGCTGTACGTCCGGGCCGTGGTCCTGCGGGACATGCCGCCGCAGCCGACCGACCTGGGCACGCCCCGCAATCCGGCGCCCACGCTCTCGGACGCATCGGTGCTGCGCGACTGGATCGAGCACTGCCTGCCCGGCGCGCCGCCGCGGCAGCCGCCCTCGGGGGGCGACGATGACGGCGGGGATGACAACAAGGCCGACGCTGGCGACGACCCGGCCACCACCACCCCGCCGGCCATGCCGCACCCGGCGGCCGACGGTGGCACGGACGCCGCGTCCGACGCCGCAACCAACCCCCCGGCCACCGACGGTGGGGCGTCCAATGTTCCGACCGATGGACCTGCAGGGGAGGTACAGGATGCGCGCCGCCGCCGTGGGTAACGTTGGCCGATCGTTGATCGGCGCCACGGCGCTGGTCGCCGCCGTCGCCGGTTGCCAGGACCCGCGCCCCATCGACACCACGCCGGTGACGATCGATGCCGAAGAGATCTGCGAGGCGGGCGCCGACTGGTTGCCAGTCACGCCGGCGGTGGACCAGTACCTGCCGCTTCCTCACCCGGCCACCGAATGCCCGTTCTATCGCGGCGGCTGGCAGAACTTCCTCATCGCCACGCAGCCCGTGGACGCGGCCGGCACGCCGGCGTTCGTGCGCTATCCGACCATCAACACGGTCTTTCAACCGAAGGTCCCTTACCCCGCCAACCGATCATTCCTGGGCGACATCAAGCAGGCCGGCGGCCGCGAGATCGCCATTGATCAGAACGGCAACAGCCTTTACTACGGCATCCACGTCAACCAGACGTTCAAGGATTTCATCATCCAGAATGGGCTGCAGACCGCCGATGCGCTGCGCGGGTATCCGTCGGATCCGGTCAAGCGGACGCTGATCTTTCCGCCCGGCGTGGTCGAGTTCAAGTCGGCCTGGCAGATCGTCGAGGGGGACGCCGCCACCATCGCCCGCCAGACCGCCGATTACGTCAGCATGACGTCGACGGTGCCGACGCTGAGCCAGGATCCCGTCACCCACCGCATCGTCGAAGATCGCAGCCAGCCGCGCACGGTGGTGGTGCGCCTCCTGGCGTTGCACGTGGTGTTCACGCTGACCGGCCACCCGGAGTTCATCTGGGCCTCCTTCGAGCACAGCACGGGAACCCCCGACACCAAGGCGGCGGACGGGAAGCGCGACGTGGCCCCCACCATCGGCGGAGAGAACCCCACGCTGGCCGACCCCAACAACCTGATGAACACCACCGTGGTCAGCCCCGACCAGCACCTGCTGTACAAGGGCGGCACGCCCGCCAATGCCGGGAACGTGGCCATCGAGGAGACCAAGCTGAAGCTGGTGGGGCAGGCGTTCCCCAACCAGCAGACGTCGATCTACCGCATGTTCCCCGCCGCCAAGTCCAACACCACCCACCCCGACGACGCCATCACCTCGTTGAACCACAACGTCGAGGCGCTGTTCGCGCAGAAGGCCGCCGCCGGCGCCATCGCCGCCGGGGACAAGCGCGGCCATTACCGGCTGGTCGGAGCGCAGTGGATGGACAAGCCGGAGTTCTTCAAGCTGGACAGCCCGCTGCAGAACGACGCCAGCAGTCCTTTCCTCACCGAGCACGAGCAGCGGCAGGGGTCGATGATCGTGAAGGTACCGGCCCTGCCCCAGGACCAGCTGGCGGCGGCCATCGTCGCCGACGGCTCGGACTCGCCGTACTCGATCCTGGCCGGCGAGGACCGGCTGTCCAGCACGGCCATGGAGTCGTTCACCCAGGGGCCGAGCTCGTTCAACAACTGCTTCACCTGCCACAACACCCAGGCCATCACCGCCAACGGCATCCCCCTTGGTCGCGACAAGGCCGGCACGCCGGTCAAGCTGCTGGATCCCGGCCTGCTGAACGTCAGCCACGTCCTGTCCCAGTTCTTGCTCGAGGAATACGAGGCTCAACATGCGCAGCCGTGAAATGAAACGGTTCCCTGGCCCGGCGGCGTTCGCGCTGACCGCCGTCGTGGTGGTGGTCGCCGCCCTGCCGGCGGGCGCCCAGGCCCGGGCGGCGAAAGGCAGCGCCCCCACGGCCCGCCAGTGCACGACCGCCCACGACAGCGGCGAGCGCCTTGAACGCGCCGGCCGCCTGCGCGACGCCCGGGAGATGATGACCGTCTGCGGTCAGCCGACCTGCAAAGGCATCAACAATGGTTTTCTGCGCCGCGACTGCCTGCTGCGGTTCGATCGCCTGAGCGCGGACATCCCGTCAGTCATTCCCCTTCTCATCGACGAGGCCGGCCAGCCGGTGGTGGACGCGCGGGTGTCGATGGACGGACACGCGATGGCCTCGCCCGCCGGGGTGGCGGTGCCAATGGATCCCGGCGTTCACGAGCTGACGTTCACCCGCGGCGGGGTGGTGGTGG
>DATLVT010000847.1:0-5710 GCA_035577105.1 Polyangia bacterium | reverse complement strand
GGCCACCACGCGCCCGCGGGCGCCCTGGCAGTCACCCACCTGGCCACCGAACGGGACGTACAACGTTCCGTTGACCATCAGCAGGGCGCCGCGCTGGTTCGTGCGCGCCAGGTCCGCGTTGCCCACCGCCGCGTTCAGATTGACGGGCCAGCCGCCCGTGGTCTTTTCCGCACCGGTGTCGACGTCGTAGGCGTGAACCTTGAACTGCATCCCCGCGTTCGCCGCCGCCACCAGCAGCAGGCGCGTCGCCGGATCAATCGCCGGCGCGCTCAGGGCGCCCTTGCCCTGGTTGTCGCAGCCGCCCTGTCCCGTCCCACCGGCGTTCTTCATCCAGATCTGCGCGCCGGTGGTCTCGTCAAAGCCGTAGATGTTGTTGCTGTTGGTGGCGACATAGAAGGCGCCCTTGCCGCCGGGGCCGTTTTCCAGGTACAGCGGCGTGCCCGTGATGCTGCCCGAGTACGTCGCGTTGAACGCCGCGTCGGTGGCCATCGTGGCGGCCTTGGCCTTGGTCAGCATCGGACGGATGAAGTGGCCCGTCTTGGCCGCGTCGCCGCCGCGCTGGGTGACCGACTGGCCCGTCCCCGGCATCACCGCGCCCCCCGTCCCCATCATGCCGCCGCTGCCGCTGGCGTCGGGACCACCGGCGCCCCCCGTTCCCATCACGGCGCCGCCCGATCCCGTCGGCGAGCTGCCACCGCTGCCCGTTGGTGAGCTGCCACCGCTGCCCGACGGCGAGCTGCCCCCGGACCCGCTGACCGCACCGCCAGAGCCGGTCGCGCCGGAGTCAGGACTGCCGCTACCTCCCGAGGAACAGGCGGCGAAAACAAGCGCGATACCCATCCAATGGAATTGGCGGTTCATGGCAAACCTTCTCTTTCTAGCTCGCGCCTACGGCGAACTTGCTGCGGGAACAGGGGGAAGAAAACATTAAACCACCGAAGTGAATCGATAGGGATGTTCTTCTAACGGGACTCACGTCGTCAAACCTTCTACCGCGCGCGAGGGGGGAGGTGTCCACCATTTCCAGAAAAAGCCGGGAGTTCCGCCCGGCTGGAAAGGGGGCAGGGGACCCTTCAGCGCAGTCCCGCGCGCCGCAGCTCGCGTCCCAGCCGCCCGCTGAGGGCGCAGCCCCACATCTTCCAGTCCGCCAGGAACGACCACAAGGGATAGCGGAAGGTGGCGGGGCGGTTGTGTTCGATGAAGAAATGGCCGATCCAGGCGAAGCCGTAACCGGCGAGCAGTCCCGCCGCGGCCAGAGCGGGTGACCGCAGCGCCACCGCCAGCGCTCCGCACACCAGCCCGGCGGTCGAGCCCACCAGGTGCAGCGCCCGTGTCGTCGGTCTGGCGTGTTCGCCCAGGTAGAAGAGCCAGAAGTCGGCGAACGTCCGGATGCGATCGCTCATCCGCCCAGCCTAGCGCAGTGGAGCCTGGATCTGGTCAACCCCGCGCTCGCCGGCACGGGGTGCTCCGCGGTATCCTGGGGGCACGGCGCTGGCGCTGTCATGGCGGACGCGCCCGCCCGCGATTCCCATGTCGACCTTGTACCCAGACGATGGCCTTGATGACGCCGAGGCGACGGTCGCGGACAGCAGCGGCGCCGCCGTCCGGACGCGCCGGAAGCCCAGCTACCCGGTGGTTCCTGCCCTGCGCAACTATCTGTCCCGGTGCCGGCGCGAGCTTCCCTTGCCGGTCAGTTACGAACGGCTGGGAAGCTTTCGCGAGGCGGTGCCGCTGGCGGACGCCGAAGGACGCGATTCGCTGTGGGAGACGGTGATCTATCCCGGCGACGAGATGGCGGCGCTGAAGAAGGACCTCAAGTACATCTATGCGTTGCTGAAGGTCGACGGCGACACGTCGGTGATGGATCACCTCTACATCGACCGGGTCGACTTTTGCAGCTTCGGCAATTCGCTGCCGTTCCGGATCCGGATCGTCAACGGCATCAACGAGAACCCCGACTATTTCTATATCAAGCGCGCCGACGCCTCCCGCATCTACGGCCTGGAGCTGGAGCACCTGCTGTCCCCCAACCGGATCAACTATTTCACGCACGCCTCGACGCTGGTCGAGGAGCACATCGCCGGCCTGCCGGGCGACGTCTTCATCGATCACTGGCTGGAAAACCGGGCCCTGAAACCGATCCGCATCGCCAAGGAGCTGGTCAAGTTCAACGAGCGCTGCTTCATTCGCCTGCTGGGGGACATGCGCAGCTATAACTTCGTCGTCGTCTTGACGCCCGACTTTGAAGGCTGGCAGGTGCGCATCCGGGCCATGGACTTCGATCAGCAGTCGTACAGCGGCCGCCGCACGTTCTATCTGCCGCAGTTCTTCAAGGAGAACCTGGCCCTGGTGAAGTTCTGCACGCGCCTGCTGGATCTCAAGACGGCCTACCAGTACCAGCGCGAGGAACGCACGCTGCTGCTTCAGCGCGCCGAGATCGCCGAGACGCGGCTGAACCTGTTGCTGGACGTCATGGAGGACGACGTCATCGCCCCCGTCGAGAACGTCACCATGCTGCGCGAGGGACTGGCCCAGCACTTTCAGGACGAGGCGTTCCTGAGCTGCGAATCAATGGGTGCCCTGGTGCGCGAGAGCCTGCGCCACGTGCGCGAGGACGTTCACCAGGCGCGGTCGATCCCGCCGCTGACCATCCCCCTCTGAAGGCGGATCGGGCCGGCGGCGGTCAGGCCCGCCGGCGGTTGTGGCGCAAGATCAGATAGCCGACCAGGGCGTTGACCACCATCACGCTGTTGGTGCAGACGAAGACCCAGTCTCTCTTCATCGCGCTGTAGACGGTGAATCCCAGCGACGCCGCGACCTGGCCAAGGAACAGCCACTTGGACACGCCTTTGGCCGAGCGCTCTTTCCACTGCTTCCAGACCTGCTGGGCGATGGTGGCGATCAGGATGACCGAGCTGGCCCACCCGATGAGGTCCGTGAACATGCGGCGCCGACGCAAGGAAGGCTATTCACGATTCATTGGATGGGAAGAGACCGGTTTTCGAACGGATGACGATTGCCGCCGGCGACCCCAGAATTGACAGCGTGAAAAGGCGGCTCGGGAAGTGAACCTGGACAAGGACAAGGCAGCCATCGCGGCGCGGTTGCGGCAGGCGGGCGCCATGCTGCGATTTCGCGGCGAGAGCCTGCATCGCGCCCGCGCCTACGAAAGAGGCGCCGAGACCATCGAGGCTTTCTCCGGCGATCTTCAGCGCCTGGTCTCCGAAGGGCGGCTGACCGAGCTGCCCGGGATCGGGCGGTCGCTGGCCGCGACGATCACCGCGCTGATCCAGGAAGGACAGTCGGCCACGCTGGAGCGCATCAGCGGTGATCTGCCGGGCCCGCTGGCGGAGCTGATCAACGTTCGCGGCTTCACGCCGCGGCGAATTCAGCTCCTTCACGACCGGCTGGATGTCGCCACCGTCGAGGATGTCCGGGGGGCGCTGGCGTCGGGCGCGGCGGCGCAGGTCAAGGGGATCGGACCGGTGGTCGCCGACAAGCTGCTGGCCGCCCTGGACCGGTCCGCCGGGCCCCGGCAAACCCTGCTGCCCGAGGCGGCGCGCCTGGCCGCGCGGCTGCTGAACCATCTGCGGAGCCAACCGTCGGTCGTTCAGTCGTCCGTGGCGGGCACGGTCCGCCGCTGCGTCGAGGTCGTCGGTGAATTGAACCTGGTGGCCGCGTCGGCCGGTCCAGAGGAGGTCGTGGCCAGCTTCCTTCGCCACCCCGCCGTGGCGGCGGTGGTGCAGCGCAACGCCGCTGACTGCACGGTGCGCCTCCGGCAAGGCCTCTCGGCGACGCTGACGGTGGCGGCGCCGGCGACGTTCGGCGCCGCGCTGTTGTGCGCGACCGGGGCGACCGCGCACGTCGACCAGCTGGCCCAGCGTGCGCGCGCGCTGGGCCTGGCGCTGGACCAGATTCCCGGCGCCACCGAGTGGGACGTCTATCGCGCCCTGGGCCTGTGCCTCATTCCGCCCGAGCTTCGAGAGGGGCGCGGCGAGCTGGCCGCGGCCGCTGCCGGCGACACCTTCGCCGATCTGGTGACCGACGAGGACGTGCGCGGCGCCGTTCACTGTCATTCGGTGCATTCGGACGGCAACGCCACCATCGCCGAGATGGCGGCCGGCGCCGCGCGCCTGGGACTGTCGTACCTGACCGTGACCGATCATTCGCCGGCCGCCGCCTATGCGGGGGGCCTGTCGGCGGAGGCCCTGCGGCAGCAGGGGCGTGAGATTGACCAGCTGCAAGAGCAGGTGCCGCTGTTGCTGTTACGCGGGGCCGAGTGCGACATCCTGGCGGACGGCAGCCTGGACTATGGGGAGGACGTCCGCGACGAACTGGACGTCGTCATCGCCAGCATTCACGAGCGTCACAAGATGGACGCCGCGGCGATGACCACTCGCCTGGCCCGGGCCCTCGGCCACCGTCGCTTCAAGATCTGGGGGCACCCGCTGGGCCGGCTGCTCCTGCGGCGTCCCCCCGTCGCCTGCGACTTCGAGGCGATCCTGGACGTGCTGGCCGGCAGCCCGAGCGCCATCGAGGTCAACGGAAGCCCGTATCGCCTGGACCTGCCGGCAGAGTTGATCCCGGCCGCCCGCCGGCGCGGCATCAAGTTCGTCATCTCGGCCGACGCGCATTCGGTGGCGGAGTTCGGGAACCTGCGCTCGGGCGTCGCCGTGGCCAGACGGGGCGGCCTGCGCCGCGGTGACGTCCTGAATACCTTGCCGGCCGAGGAGTTTGCCCGGGTTACCCGCAGCCACGGTTGATGCGCGACCCATGGCCAAGCGCCATCGGCGACCCACATTTCGGCAATGGACCGAAGGGACGCCCGTCTTGCCCCCGCGCCGATCCTCCCTGGGGGCCTGGTGCCTCTGTTGCTGGGGCTGGGGCTGCTGGCCGGCTGCGGACACCAGCAGTCATCCGTGGCGGCGGCCGATCCCCTCGCCAGAGGCGCGGCGACGCCCGGCGATCCCGCGCCGGGCGCGCGTCCCGACGAGCGCAACCACGTCCTCGAGGCGCAGTGGAAGGAGGTGGTGGTCAAGGCCCAGAAGCAGGGCCCGGACGCCTTTTCGGCCGTCAAGCTGGTGGCGCCCAAGATCCGTCTCTTTCATGCGGCCCCGCCCCCCGCGGCGGACAGCGCCCCCAAGAGCAAGGACAGCGGCGCCAGCGGTCCCGCCAGACCGTCCGGCCCGCCCACGGAGGTGATCGATCTCGGCAAGGAGCTGCGCCGGATCACGCCGCTGGAGGTGGACCACATCGACATCCTCGACGGGCAGGCGGCGTTCATCGACACCAGCCGCGTCGAGCGCCCCGAGTTGTGGGTTCACGACCTGCAACTGTCGGTCGAGAACCTGACCACGCGCCTGCACCTGGCCGACGGCAGGCCGGTGCTGCTGACCGCCAGCGGGACCGTCGCGAACAGCGGACAGCTGTCGCTGTTCATCACCGCCGAACCGTTCGAGAAGGGGCTGACCTTCTCCGGGCGGGCGGCGCTGATCGGCCTGCAATCGGCGGAGCTTTTTCGTTTCATCGAGCCGGCCACCAAGGTTCAGGCGCCGCAAGGGACCATCGACATCTTCGTCGAGTTCGACTGTCGCAACGGCGAGCTGACCGGCGGGGTCAAACCGGTCCTCAAGAACGTCAAGGTCCGCCCCACGGAGAAGAACCCTTTCACGGTCATCAAGGCGTGGGCCGTCGATCTGGCCGTCAAGAT
>DATLVT010000846.1:0-8268 GCA_035577105.1 Polyangia bacterium | reverse complement strand
GAGGTGGTGGCGCGCGGCCGCAACATCATGGCCGGTTACTGGGAGGATCAGGCGGCCACGGAGGAGGCCATCGTCGACGGCTGGTTCCGCACCGGCGATCTGGGGCGTTTCGACGAGAAGGGCAATCTGTTCCTGGTGGGCAGGTCCAAGGAGATCATCGTCGATTCCAACGGCAAGAACGTCTACCCCGACGAGATCGAGGACCTGTACCGCGACTGCAAGTTCATCAAGGACCTGTCGGTGGTGGGCCTGCCTGACGGCGCCGCCGAGCACGTGGCCTGCGCGATTCAGCCGGCCTATGACGCCGATCCCGCGCTGGGCGCCGCCGATGTCGTGGCGCGCATCGAGGCCCACTTTCGCCAGGTGTCGGCCGATCTGCCGTTCTGGAAGCGGGTCAAGACCACGCACATCTGGGACGGCGAGCTGCCGCGCACGGCGACGCGCAAGGTGAAGCGGCGCGAGGTGGTGGCCGAGCTGGTGCGCCTGACGCGCAAGTCAGGCGAGGCCGGGCCGGTGGCGCTGGACGCCGCGCGCGAGGCGACCAGCGTGGCCTGGCTGGCGGACATCGTCGCCAGCGTTTCAGGACGCGCTCGGGCCGACGTGCACGCCACCAGCCGGTTCGATCAGCTGGGCTTTGACAGCCTGATGTATGCCGAGCTGGCCGGGGCGCTGGAGACCGCGGGCGTGACCATCCCCGAGGGATTCGACGTCACCGCCGTCGGGGACGTGGCGCAGCTGCACGATGCGCTGACGCGCGGACGGGTGGGGGTGGCGCTGGAGCGAGTGGGGCGGCAGCGCAGCGAAGCGGCCACCGCCAGCGACGAGATCCACGTCCCCTCGGCGCTGGCCCGCGCCGGCAAGCAAGGGCTGGCGCTGGCCCAGCGCCTGTTCTACAAGCGCGTCCTGGCCACCGACGTGCGCGGCGCCAACCACATCCCGCAGCACACCAATTTTCTGGTGGCGTCCAATCATTGCTCGCACCTGGACATGGGCCTCATCAAGGTGGCGCTGGGGGCGGCCGGGCGGGACATCACCTCGCTGGCGGCGGCGGATTACTTCTTTCGCAACAAGTACCGGCGCGCCTATTTCTCACACTTCACCAACCTGGTGCCGATGGAGCGCAGCGGTTCCATCCGGCGATCGATGGACACCGCGCAGGAGGTCTTGCGCCGGGGACGCAGCATGGTGGTGTTCCCCGAGGGGACCCGGTCGCAAAGCGGAGAGATGGCCGATTTTCTTCCCAGCCTGGGGTACCTGGCCCTGCACGCCGAGGTCGGGATCCTGCCGGCGTACATCGCCGGCACCTACGACGCCCTGCCCAAAGGCGCGGCCATCCCCAAGGCGCGCCAGCTGGGCGTGGCCTTCGGGCCGTTCCTGTCGATCGAGCGCCTCAAGGAGCTGATCGACGGTCTGTCCGCGCAAGAGGGCTGGCGCCTGGTGGCCGCCTATGTGCAGCGCATCGTGGAAAACCTGCGCGACGGCGTGCCGAACCCGGTCGACGTCGAGGCGGTGCGCGCCGCCTGGGAGGGGCAGAAGCTGGGCGTCATCGAACCCAAGCGTGGCAGTGGCGGCGGCGGTGCGCGCCGGCTGTTGAGGTCGGTGCCATGAGCGAAGCGAGTACCCGGATGAGCGAAGCGAGACATCAGTAGATGCCGAAGGTCCTCGTCACCGGCGGCAGCGGATTCCTGGGCAGCCACCTCGTGCGTGAGCTCTGTCGGCGCGGCGAGGCCGGCGACCTGCGCGTGCTGGCGCAATCGGCGCCGCCGCCCTGGATGCGGGCGCTGCCCATCGAGATCGCCGCCGGGTCGGTCACCAGCGCCGCCGACATGACGCGGGCGATGGAAGGCGTCGATCGCGTCTATCACCTGGCGGGGTTGGTCTCGCCAAAGCCGGCCGACGCCCACCGCATGTACGACGTCCACGTCAACGGGACGCGCACGCTGTGCGAGGCGGCGGCGCGCGCCGGCGTGAAACGGATCGTGATGGCGTCGACCAGCGGGACGGTGGCGGTGTCGACCCGCGCCGACGAGCTGCCCGACGAGACGTCGCCGGCGCCCGTCGACATCATCGCGCGCTGGCCGTACTACGCCAGCAAGCTGTACCAGGAAGAGGCGGCTCGCCGGGCCTGCGCGCACAAGATCGAGCTGGTCATGTTGAACCCCAGCTTGCTGCTCGGCCCGGGCGACGATCGCCTCAGCTCGACGCGCGTGGTGCTGTCATTTCTGGCGCGGGAGATTCCCTTGATCCCGCCCGGTGGGTTGAACTTTGTCGACGTGCGCGACGTGGCGGCGCTGTTTCCGGTGGCCATGGAGAGGGCAACGGCCGGCGAGCGGTACCTGGTGGGTGGTTACAACTGGCCCTTCGACGAGTTCCTGGGGCGCCTGGAACGCCTGTCCAAGGTGACCGGACCCAAATTGAAAGCGCGCGGCAAGCTGCCGCTGCTGGCGACGCGGGCGCAGGCGGCGCTGTACCGACACTGGGGGCGCACCCCGCCCGTCGAGCCGCAGAGCCTGGCCCAGTCGGAACACTTCTGGTACTTCGAATCGGGCAAGGCGGCGCGCGAGCTGGGATTCATCCCGCGCGACGCCACCGACACGCTGTTCGATACGGTGAAGTACGTGCGCGAAAATTTTCTGGGCAACGACGCCCTGACGCGCAAGCCTGCCGGCGGCGACGACGGTGGCGGGTCATCCGCGCGGCGGGCCATCGCGGAAGGATGACCCGGCGCAAGCCGGGCAGGACGGTCGGCAGCACGTGGAACCGGCGCGCCCGCTGACCCTGCTGCCGGCCACCGCGCTGGTGGTGGCCAGCATGGTGGGCACCGGGGTCTTCACCACCACCGGGTTCATGCTGGCGGATCTGCATTCGCCGTTGCTGGCCCTGTCGATCTGGGTGGTGGCCGGCCTGCTGGCCCTGGCGGGCGCCGCCGTCTACGCCGAGCTGGGCGTGATGATGCCCCGGGTGGGCGGCGAGTACGTGTACCTGTCGCGCGCGTTTCACCCGGCGGTTGGTTTTCTATCCGGATGGATCTCGTTGCTGGTTGGTTTTGCCGCGCCCACGGCGGCGGCGTCGCTGGCCTTCGGGCGTTACCTGCAGACGCTGGTGCCAGCGGTGCCGGTCAAGGCGGCGGCGCTGGTTTTGGTGGCGGCGACGACGCTGTTGCACCTGCGCGACGTGCGGCGTGGCGGCGCCACGCAGGCGGTGCTGACGGGGTTGGTGCTGGCCCTCATCGTGGCGTTCATCGTGGCGGCGGTGGCGTCGGGGCGCGCCGAATGGGGGCGCCTGGTCGGCGCTGGCTTTGACGGCGGGGTGGGTGGTGCGGCGGCGCGGCCCGGGGTCGGTCCGGTGGCGGTATCGCTGGTCTATGTCGCCTACAGCTATTTCGGCTGGAACGCAGCCGCCTATGTCGCCGGGGAGATCCGCGATCCCGATCGGACGCTGCCGCGCGCCCTGGTCGGTGGCACCGTGACGGTGACGGTGCTGTACGTCGCGCTGAACGCCGTGTTCATGGCGGCGGCGCCGGTGTCGGCCCTGGCCGGCAAGGTGGAGATCGCCCACGTGGCGGCGTCCGCACTGCTGGGAGCGAGAGGGGGCGTGATCATCTCGGCGCTGGTGGCGCTGGCGCTGGCCGGTTCGGTCAGCGCGCTGGCCATGACAGGGCCACGGGTGGTGCAGGCCATGGCGGAGGACGGACAGTTCTTTCGGGTTCTGGGGCGCACCGGGCCGCGCGGTGCGCCCACCGCCGCGGTCCTGCTGCAAGGCACGCTGGCCGCCGTCGGGATCGTCACCGCCGCCTTCGAGCCGCTGCTGATTTACGCCGGGTTTACATTGACCCTCAGCGCGGCGGCCACCGTGGCGGGCGCCTTCGTCTTGCGCCGGCGCGAGCCGACGACGTCGCGCCCGCACCGCGCCCTGGGCTGGCCGGTCAGCGGCCTGGCCTATCTGGCGCTGGCCGCCTTCATGACCCTGTTTGCCGTCCGCGAGCGACCAATCGAGAGCCTGGCCGGCCTGGCGACCCTGCTGACCGGCGCGCTGGCCTGGCTGCTCTGGCAGCGCCGCAAGCGGCCTTAGGCTCCCTGGTGCTCTAAAAGCGCACGCGCAGGGCGCCCGGCATCACCTCGAAAACCGCGGGCAAGCGGCCGGGCGTCTCGCCGTCCAGCTCCAGGGGGACGACGGCCCCCTCCTCGGCGGGGACCGCCTCCAGGCGGCGCACCGGTTCATTGCGCACGTCAGGCATGGTCAGGTGCGAGCCGCTGTAGATGCGGCTGACCTTCATCAGAACTTCCATGCGCCCCAGATCGCCCACCACCACCAGGTCCAGGCGCCCGCTGTCCAGGGTGGCCGACGGACAGATCTTCATGCCGCCGCCGAAGAACCGCCCGTTGCCCACCGCCGCCATCAGCACGCGCCGGCGCTGGCGGGGTCCGCCGTCCACGCTCAGCCAGACGTCGGTGTTGTCGTACGTGGCCAGCGATCGCACCGTCGCGCCCAGGAACGCCAGCTTGCCGCCCAGCCGCTTCGACGAGGCATTGGCCTTGCTGGCCACCGCGCTGGAGAAACCGAAGGAGGCGACGTTGACGAAGTAACGCAGCGCCGGCGATCCGTCGTGCGCGGTGAACGTGACCCGCCCGACGTCGATGGCGTGCGCCGGTTTCTCGCGCACGTGCGCGGCCGCCTCGGCCAGCGCCGTGGACAGGCCCAGCATGCGACGAAAATCGCCGCCCGTGCCGCGCGGGATGATCCCCAGCTCGGTCGTGCCGCCGCTGCCCTCTGCCGCCGCCAGGATCCCGTTGGCGACCTCGGAGATGGTGCCGTCGCCACCCAGGGCCACGATCAATTTTCGTCCGGCGGCCGTCGCCTCGTGCGCCAGCAGCACGGCGTGACCGCCCGCGGTGGTGAACGCCGAATCGAAGGGGCCCAGCCCCTCGGTCAGGGGGCCGACCAGCTTGGCCCAGCGCGCTTCGGTGAGGCCGCCGCCAGCACGAGGGTTGACGATGACAAGCGGCCTTTGCGGATCCACGCCGACCCTTCTTAACAGAAAACGCGGCCGGCCCGAAACCGCTCTATCCTGAGCGTCTGATGCTCGGCGGTCTTGGCGGTATTGTCTTGGGTCTGGGCGCCAGCGCTTGCTGGGCGGTGGCGAACGTCACCGTGGCGCGCAGCGGGCGCAAGGTGGGCGCCGTGCGCGCGCTGCTGTGGGCGCAGCTGGTCGGCATCGCCGTGCTGGCCGAGGTCTCCATGGCCGTCGACTATCGCCCGGTGCCCCTGGGCGCCGCGCACCTCGCGTGGATCGCCATCGCCGGCGTGGCCGGCCTGCTGGGGTATGGCTGTCTCTTCTACGCCCTCCAGCACGGGCGGCTCTCCATCGCTGTTCCCATCATGTCCAGCTGGGCGGTGATCTCGGCGGGGATCTCGGTGGCCTTCTTTGGCGAGAGGCTGCGCGCCGGGCAGCTGGTGGGCGCGGCGCTGGTGGTGGCCGGTGCGGTGCTGGTGTCCCGACACGCCGGCAGCGGCTCGACGGATTCTTCGGCGACGCCGTCGGTGGCGCCCCAACCGGCCGGCACCCCGCGGCCGCGCTGGCTGCTGGCCTCGGTGGGGACGGCCATCGGTTTTGGCGTGTTGATCCCGGCCATGGAGCGGATGGCGCCCGCCACAGGACGGCTGGGGTCGGTGTGCGTCGTCTATGCGGCCGACATCGTCCTCGGCCTGCCGCTGGCGCTGCTGTTCCGGATGTCGTTGCGCCCACCGCCGCTGGATGCGTGGGGCATCGTGGCGCTGGCCGGGATCTTCGAGACCGCCGGCTTTGTCTGTATCTCCCTGGGCGCCATGGTGGCGCCGCTGGCCATCATCTCGCCGCTGTCCAGCCTGGCCTCGGCGATGACCGTCCTTTACGCCTGGCTGGTGCTGCGCGAGCGTCCAGCCCCGGTGGCAGCCGTCGGCGCGGCGCTGGCCGCGGCGGGCGTCATCGTTCTGGCTCTTTGATCCTCATGCGCCGCCGCGCGGATGCGGTAAACTGCCCGCCGCCATGGCTCACCAGTACATCTTCACCATGCAGAATCTCCGTCGCGTTCACCCTCCCAACAAGGAGGTGCTGAAGGGGATCTTTCTGTCGTTCTATCCGGGCGCCAAGATCGGCGTCCTCGGATCGAACGGCGCCGGCAAATCGACGCTGCTGCGGATCATGGCCGGCGTCGACACCGATTTCTTCGGCGAGGCCAAGCCGGCCGACGGCACCAAGATCGGTTACCTGCCGCAAGAGCCGGCGCTGGATCCGACCAAGGACGTCCTGGGGAACGTCGAGGAGGCGGTGGCTGCCACCAAGGCGCTGATGACCCGCTTTGACGAGGTCAACATGAAACTGGGCGAGGATCTCAAGCCCGCCGAGATGGAGAAGCTGCTGGAGGAACAGGGCAAGCTGCAGGACGCCATCGAGGCGGCCAACGGCTGGGACCTGGACCGCACCCTGGAGATCGCCATGGACGCGCTTCGCCTGCCGCCGGCCAACGCCGACGTGACCAAGCTGTCGGGCGGCGAGCGCCGCCGGGTGGCCCTGTGCAAGGTGCTGCTGCAGCGTCCGGATCTGCTGCTTCTCGACGAGCCGACCAACCATCTGGACGCCGAGAGCGTGGCCTGGCTGGAGCACTACCTGCACGAATACCCGGGGACCATCGTGGCGGTGACGCACGATCGTTACTTCCTGGACAACGTGGCCGGCTGGATCCTGGAGCTCGATCGCGGCGCCGGGATCCCCTGGCAGGGAAACTATTCGTCGTGGCTTGACCAGAAGCAGAAGCGGCTGGCCCAGGAAGAGAAGACAGAGTCGGCGCGGCAGCGCACCCTGGCGCGCGAGCTGGAGTGGGTGCGCGCCTCACCGCGGGCGCGGCAGGCCAAATCCAAGGCCCGCCTGGCGGCGTACGACCAGCTGCTGGCCGAGGAGCAGAGCAAGCGCGAGGACACCGTGGAGATCGCCATCCCCCCTGGCCCGCGCCTGGGCGACGTGGTGGTCAAGGCCGAGCACTTGAAGAAGGCCTACGGCGACAAGGTGCTGATCGAAGACCTGACCTTCAACCTTCCGCGCGGCGGCATCGTCGGGATCATCGGCGCCAACGGCGCCGGCAAGACCACGCTGTTCCGAATGATCACCGGCCAGGAAAAACCCGACGGGGGCGCCCTGCGCATCGGCGAGACGGTCAAGCTGGCCTACGTCGATCAAAGCCGGGACAGCCTGAAGGGCGAAAGCACCGTGTACGACGAGATCGCCCAGGGCGCCGAGTTCCTCGAGATCGGCAAGCGCAAGGTGCCGTCGCGCGCCTACGTGGCCGGTTTCAACTTCAAGGGTTCGGATCAGCAAAAGCGGGTCAAGGACCTGTCCGGCGGCGAACGCAACCGCGTCCACCTGGCCAAGGTCTTGCGCAGCGGCGGCAACGTCCTTCTGCTGGACGAGCCGACCAACGATCTCGACGTCGATACCCTGCGCTCGCTGGAGGACGCCGTGCTGTCCTTTGCCGGCTGCGTGGTGGTGATCAGCCACGATCGCTGGTTTCTGGATCGCGTGGCCACGCACATGCTGGCCTTCGAAGGGGACAGCCAGGTGGTCTGGTTCGAGGGCAACTATCAAGACTACGAAGTCGACCGCCACCGTCGGCTGGGCAGCGCCGCCGATCAGCCCCACCGCATCAAGTACAAGAAGCTGACCCACTAGGATTGCTGTCATGCAGTCCAGGTCTTTTTCCGGCGCACCTGCGCTGACAGGCATCGTCCTCGCCACCGTTTTTGCGCTTGTCGGGTGTGGATCGTCGGGGGCGTCTCCCAGCGACCTGCCCGCCGAGCAACCGAATCGCCAGCTGGAAGGGGGGACGGGCGAAAAGGACAAGGACGCCGGGACCGTCGACGCCCCGCCCGTCGAGGCCGGCCCCTTTGAAGTCACCGTCGACAATGCGCCGCCGGACACCGCGCGGGACGGCGGAGCGGACTTCGTGCCGGAGGCCGGCGCTGATCAATGGGTCTTGCCGGCCGACGCGCCCGGCATGCGGTGCAACGGCTATCAGGAGCTTTGCGACCGGCGCTTCGATCAGGTGGTCTTTCCCGCCGCCCACAACGCGATGTCCAACGCCGACGACGGCTGGGTCTTCCCCGATCAGACGCACTCGATTGCCCGTCAACTCGAGGACGGAATTCGCGCGATGCTCATCGACACGTACTCGTATCTGGGGTCCAGCTACCTCTGCCACACCTCTTGCCTGCTGGGTAACAAGAAGCTGGCGGATG
>DATLVT010000845.1:0-11373 GCA_035577105.1 Polyangia bacterium | reverse complement strand
TACACCGTGGCGCCGCCGTTGCCCCCACTGCCGTCGATGGCGCCGGTGCCGCCGTTGCCGCCGGCTTGGCCTCCGGTGGCAGCCCTGCCGCCGGAGCCGCTGGCGCCCGGACCGATGGCGCTGGTCCCGCAGCCTGCTGACGCCGTCACCAGGACGGTGATGAGGCGCCATCCCACGACCCTTGCTCGCAAACCGGTGTTGTCGGCCATGGCTCCGCCTTCAAAAGGAATCCCGCCAGTTTAGCGCGTCGGCGGTGGTCGAATCGGGTCAAGTGCGCGGGGTTTTTCGTGAAGGCTATTTGACGCGACGTCCGGCTACCTCGGTCATGAGCCGTCTCGCACCCGTCGAGGTACCTACGGTTCATGCGGAGTTCTGCCCTGGGTCTTGTGCTGGTGGCCGCCGCAGGTTGCAGTGGTCAGATCGGCGCGCCCGGCATTGCGGGGGGCGGTCCACCGGGAGCGCAGGGGCTGGGCGGCGCTGGCGGCGCCGGCAGCATGAACCCCGGGATGGTGACTCCCGTGTGCACGACCGAATCGCCCAGCCCGCGCCTGCTGCGCCAGCTGACGCGCGCCGAATACGGCGCCACGGTGGCGGACCTGCTGGGTATCAAAGATCCGAACATCAACGACATCCCGCCCGACAATCTCAATCGCGGCTTCACCAACAACGTGACGGTCTCGTTCGTGACCGAGACGCACATGGATGCCTATTCGTCGGTCGGCGCCCAGCTGGCCAGTCGAGCAGTCGCGGAGTCGTTGTCGACCCTGGTCACCTGCACCACGCAGGACGCCGCCTGCGCCGCCGATTTCGTCGACAAGTTCGGCACGCGCGCGTTTCGCCGCCTGCTGACCGCCGACGAGAAGAGCCGTTACGTCAAGCTGTTCGACCCGATGCTGACCGGCGGCGTGTTCAAGACCGGCGTCGAGCTGACCATTCGAAGCATGCTGGTGTCGCCCAACTTTCTCTTTCGCAGCGAGCTGGGCATCGACAAAGGCCAGGGCATCTACGTCCTGACGCCGTACGAGATCGCCAGCGCCCTCTCCTACAACTACTGGGGGACGATGCCCGACGACGCTCTGTTCGCGGCGGCGAAGAGCGGCGCGCTGGCGAACAAGTCGGAGATCGAAGCCCAGGCGCGGCGGCTGTTGATGGATGCGCGCGGGCGGGCCCGCATCGCGGATTTCTTCTATTACTGGATGGAAGCGCCCAAGGCCTACTTCGCCACCAAGGACCCGGCCACGTTCCCCGATCTGTTCAAGACACCCGGTCAGATCGACACCGTCCGCGACGCCATGCGCGCCGAGCAGGACGCCTTCGTGACCAACGTCGTGTTCGATTCGACGAAGAAGTTCGGTGAGCTCTTCACGGCGGACTACACCTTTGCCAACGATCTGCTGGCCGGTTTCTACGGCGTTCCCGCGCCCGGGTCGGCGACCGCCGTGAAGAAGGTTGCCCTGCCGGCTTCGTCGATGCGCGGCGGGCTCCTGACCATGGGTCTTTTCCTGTTCGGTCACGCGCGCACCACGGCGTCGTCGCCGACCCAGCGTGGGCACATCGTTCGCGAAGGGATCCTGTGCGACGACGTTCCGCCCCCGCCGCCAGGCGTCGATCCGACCATCCCCGAGGGAACGCCCGGCAAGACGGCGCGCGACCAGATCACCTACGTGACCAGCGCGTCGAACATCTGCCAGTCGTGCCACACGTTGATGGACCCCATCGGCTTTGGGCTGGAGAACTTCGACAGCGTCGGCGAGTTCCGGACGACCGACAACGGTCAGCCCGTCGACGCCACCGGCAACGTCAAGGGGATGACCACCGCGTCGGGCGGCCCGGTCAATTTCAACGGACCGCGCGAGCTGTCGTCGATCATCAGCGCCAGCCCGCAGGCCCAGGGCTGCCTGGCGACGAACTATTACCGGTACGCCCGTGGCTTTGACGCGCAGGGGGTCGACTCGTGCGCGGTCAACATCCTGAAACAGACCTTCACCAAGGGCGACATCGACCTGCCCACGTTCTTCGTCCAGCTGGCGTTGCAGGATTCTTTCATCACCCGGCGCTCGGCGGAGGTCCTGGAGAAATGAGCACCATGATTCGTCGTCGCAGCTTCATGCGCGGGCTGGCCGGGGCTGGGCTGGCCGCGCCGCTGGCCCAGCTGTTCCGCATGCACAAGGGACGCACCGCCACGCCGGGCGCCCTGCCCAAGGTGGTGTTCTTCTACGTGCCGACCGGCCTACTGCCTGACCTGTGGCACCCCACCGAGCAGGGCAAGGTCTACAACCTCAAGCAGCTGTCGGCGCCGCTGGAACCGTACAAATCGGACCTCATCTTCATGGACGGGGTCACCATGTTTCCGCTCAGCGATCACCAGGGTGGATCGCAGCAGTTGCTGGCCGGGGACGACAAGATTCAGACCACGCTGGATCTGCAGCTGGGCGACATGCTCAAGGACGTGACGCCGTTTTCGACGGCCTTGCTGGGCATCCAGTGCCGCATCAGCAAAGGGGGGACGCCCCAGGTCCCGCACCCGCACTTCACCCGGCGCATGGGCCAGGAGATCTTCCCCGAGGACAACCCGCTGGCCGCGTTCGATCGGTATTTTGCCGGCTTTGATCCCGGCGCCAACGCCAAGGACACCGCCAGCGCGACCGCGCTGCTGGCCCTGCAGCAGAAGAGCATCCTGGACAACGCCACCGCGGATCTCAACGCGCTGATGTCGAACCTGCCCGGTTCGGAGAAAGCCAAGATCGGTTCCTACACCGATTCGCTGCGCGCGCTGGAGCGCCGGCTGACCAACCCGACCACCATGCCGGGGGCGGCCTGCACCGTCTCCAACTTCAACCCGACAAAGTTCACGGTGCCGTCGTTCTCGGATCCGAACGGCGCCGCGTACAACACCGCCGCCAACAAATCGGTGGTCGCCGATCTGCAGATGGAGATCGCGCGGCTGGCGCTGGCCTGCGGGCGGACGCGCGTGGTGACGCTGCTGTTCGAGCACACCAATGCCCGCCAGCCGATCCCCGGCCTGGGCGCCTTCGGCGTGCACGATGCCTCCCACTACACCGCGCCTCCCGGCCAGCTGACCGGCATGGGGACGCCCGATCAGGTCGACGCCAAGCTGACCGCCTGGAACAACTACAACGTCTGGTATGCCCAGAAGTTCGCCCAGTTCATCAAGATGATGAAGGAGACGCCGGACGTCACCGGCTCGCTGTACGACAACACCATCATCCTGCACGCCTCGGAGCTGGGGGACGGCCACGCCCACAAGACCCAGCGCATTCCCTATGTCTTCGCCGGCGGCAGCGCCCTGGGCTTCAAGCTGGGGCAGGCGTTCAACTACACCGGCAGCGTCCCGGCGCTGACCTCGGGACCGCACGCCGGCATGAAGCACATGGCCCACTCGACGTTGCTGACGCTGGTGGCGAACAAGATGGGCCTGCCCATCCCCGGCGGGGCCAAGTTCTTCGGTTACAGCGGCCCGCAGGCCGTGGACCCGCTGTCAATCGGCGTTGTTTAGCGGCGGGCAGGTGCAGAACAGCTGACGATCGCCGAGGACGTTGTTGAGCCGCCCCACCGACGGCCAGAACTTGTGCGCGCGGATCATCGGCAGCGGGAACGCGGCGCGATCGCGCGGGTAGGGGGCCTTCCATTCGGCGGCCAACAGCGCCGCCGCCGTGTGCGGCGCGTTCTTTAACAGGTTTCCTTCGCGCGGGGCGGCACCGTCTTCGTTCTCTTTGATCTCGGCGCGGATGCTGATCATCGCCTCGCAGAAGCGATCCAGCTCGGCCTTGGATTCGCTTTCCGTCGGCTCGATCATCATCGTGCCGGGGATGGGAAACGACATGGTGGGGGCGTGAAAGCCGTAGTCCATCAGTCGCTTGGCGATGTCCTCCACCTCGACGCCCGCCGATTTCTTGAGGTGGCGCATGTCCAGGATGCATTCGTGGGCGACGCGACCGTTCTTGCCGCGATAGAAAACCGGGTACGACGACTCCAGCCGGCGGGCCACGTAGTTGGCGTTCAGGATGGCCACCTTGGTCGCCTCGGCCAGCCCGGCGCCGCCCATCATGCGGGCGTAGGCCCAGGAGATGAGCAGGATGCTGGCGCTGCCCCAGGGCGCGGCTGACACGGCGCCGATCCCTTGCGCCCCGCCGGTGGGGATCAGCGGGTGCGTGGGGAGAAAGGGCGCCAGGTGGCGCGCCGCCGCGATGGGGCCCATGCCCGGGCCGCCGCCGCCGTGGGGGATGCAGAACGTCTTGTGCAGGTTCAGGTGGCAGACGTCGGCGCCGATGTCCGCCGGACGGCACAGGCCAACCTGCGCGTTCATGTTGGCGCCGTCCATGTACACCTGGCCGCCGTGCTCGTGGACGACGGCGCACAGCTTTTGAATGTCCTCCTCGAACACGCCGTGGGTCGACGGGTAGGTGACCATCAGCGCGGCCAGCTGGTCGCGGTGCTGGCGGGCCTTTGCCTCCAGATCGGCGAGGTCGACGTTGCCGTGCTCGTCGGTGGCGACCACCACGACCTTGTACCCGGCCATGGCCGCCGACGCCGGGTTGGTGCCGTGGGCCGACTGCGGGATCAGACAGACGTCGCGGCGTCCCTCGCCGCGGCTCTGGTGGTACTGGCGGATGACCAGCAGTCCGGCGTATTCGCCTTGCGAGCCGGCGTTGGGCTGCAGCGACACGCCGGGAAATCCGGTCACCTCGGCCAGCATCGCCTCCAGTTGCTGGAAGATCACCTGATAGCCGGCCGCCTGGGCCGGCGGCGCGAACGGGTGCAGGCGGTTCCACTCCGGCCGGGTGATGGGCAGCATCTCGGCGGTGGCGTTCAACTTCATCGTGCACGACCCAAGCGGAATCATCGAATGGGTCAGGGACAGATCGCGCCCTTCCAGGCCGCGCATGTAACGCAGCATCTCCGTCTCGGAGTGGTGCGTGTTGAAGACCGGATGGCCGAGATAACTGGTGGTGCGGGCCAGGGCGCGCGGCCAGGTCCCCGGCGTGTCCAGCTGGCGCGCCAGCTCGTCGACGGTGAAGGCGGCGCCTTTCCCTGGCGCGCCGGCGAACACCGCCCACAGCTGCTGGACGTCGTCGGCGCCGCTGGTCTCGTCCAGGGAGATCCCCAGCGCCCTGTCGCTGATGCGACGAAGGTTCATGCGGCGCGCTTCGGCGGCGGCGTGCCAGGCGTCGATCTGCGCGGGCGTTCCCTCCACGCACACGGTGTCGAAGAACTGCTTGTGCTTGACGGTGATGCCCAGGCGACCGAGACCGCGCGCCAGGATCGCCGTCAGGGCCGCGACCCGCTCGGCGATGGCGCGCAGGCCGTGCGGCCCGTGATAGACGCCGTACATGCTGGCCACCACCGCCAGCAGGACCTGCGCGGTGCAGATGTTGCTGGTCGCCTTCTCGCGGCGGATGTGCTGCTCGCGGGTCTGCAGGGCCATGCGCAGGGCGGGATGGCCGTGCGCGTCCTGCGACACGCCGATGATCCGTCCGGGCATCTTGCGCACCCATTCGGCCCGGGTGGCAAAGAACGCCGCGTGCGGCCCTCCATAACCAAGAGGCACCCCGAACCGTTGCGCGCTGCCGATGGCCACGTCGGCGCCCAGCTCGCCCGGCGGCGTCAGCACCGTCAGGGCCAGCAGATCGGCGGCCATGGCCACCATCGCGCCTGCGCCGTGCGCGCGGGTGATGAAGTCCCGGTGATCGACCAGGCCACCGTCGCTGGCCGGGTATTGCAGCAGCACGCCGAAGACCCGCGGGCTGTCCGGCGCGTCGAACGAAAACGTGACCACGTCGGCCACCACGATCGGGATGCCCAGCGGCTCGGCCCGGGTGCGCACCACCTGGATGGTCTGCGGGTGGCAGTCGCTGGCGACCAGAAAGACGCGCCCCGCTTCATCGGCCGATGGCGCCACCGCGTGGATCATGTGCATGGCCTCGGCGGCGGCGGTCGCCTCGTCCAGCAGCGACGCGTTGGCCATGGGCAGGGCGGTCAGGTCGGCGATCATCGTCTGGAAATTCAGCAGCGCTTCCAGTCGCCCTTGCGAGATCTCGGCCTGATACGGGGTGTACTGCGTGTACCAGCCCGGGTTCTCCAGGATGTTGCGCAGAATCACCGGCGGCGTGATGCAGTCGGCATAGCCGAGCCCGATGAACGAACGAAAGATCTGGTTGCGGGCGCCGATGCGCGCCACCTCCTGCAACAGGTCGTACTCGCTCTCCGCGCCCGGCAGCTCCAGCGGCCGCTTGATGCGAATCGAGGCTGGCACCGTCTCGGCGACCAGCGCGTCCAGCGAGCCCAGGCCCAGCGCGCGGAGCATCTCGGCGACGTCGGCCGCGTCGGGGCCGATGTGGCGATTGGTGAAACGATCAGGATGGCGAAGATCGACCGGCATGAAGCGCTTGCCTACTCCCCCTGCTCTTTGACGAAGCCCTGGTAAGCGTCCGCGTCCATGAGGCCCTTCAGCTCGTCGATGTTGCTGACGGCGATCTGGATCATCCAGCCTTCGTCGTAAGGATCCTCGTTGACGTACTCGGGCGAATCACCCAGCGGCGAGTTCACCTTGACGACCTTACCTGTCAGCGGCGCGAACAGATCCGACACGGCCTTGACCGACTCTACCGAACCGAAGATCTCCGCCTGCTTGACCGTTTCGCCCTCCTTGGGCAGCTCGATCTGGGTGACGTCGCCCAGTTGCTCGACGGCGAAGCGGGTGATGCCGATGGTGGCCACCTTGCCGCCGTCGCGGTCCTCGACGCGCGCCCACTCGTGGTCCTTGGTGTAAAGCAGATCGTCCGGATAAAGCGTGCTCATGATTTTCCTCGGTTAGCCTGTGCTCGTCTGTAAAAAGGCCCTTTCACCACCTCGGCCTCCACCATCTTGCCGCGACAATCGATGATCAGCGTCGTCCCCGGCTGTTCAAGGGCGGTGGGGACGTAACCCATGCCGATGTTCTTCTCGACGGTGGGGCCGGGCCCGCCCGACGTGACCTCGCCCAGGGCGCGCCCGCTGGCGTCGACGATCGGATAGCCGTGGCGGGCCACGCCGCGGCCGCGCATCACAAAGCCAGCCAGCTTGCGTGTCACGCCGCTCTCCCGCTGGGCCACCAGCGCATCGCGCCCGATGAACGACGCGCCGTCCAGCTTGACCGCCCAGCCCAGGCCCGCCTCCAGCGGCGTGGTCTCGTCGGTGAGATCGTTGCCGTACAGCGACAGCCGGCCCTCCAGGCGCAAGGTGTCGCGCGCCCCCAGCCCGACCGGCTTGCCCCCCACGGCGGCGGCCGCCTCCAGCAGGCGCTCCCACAGGCGGGGCACGTCCGTCGCCGCGCAAAAAAGCTCGAAGCCGTCCTCGGCGGTATAGCCGGTGCGCGCGATGGCGACGGGCACACCAGCCACCTCTTCCGTCGGACGAAAATCGAACGAGCGTAGGGCGCCCAGCGGTGTCTGCGTCAGCGTCTGCAGCGCCGTCTCGGCCTGCGGTCCCTGAAAAGCGAGCAGCCCCGTTTCCTCCGATGCGTCGACGACGTCGCACCAGTTGCCCACGTTCTCGCGAAACCACCGGACGTCCTTGGAGACATTGGCCGCGTTGACGACGATCAGATAATGCCGCTCCGCGATGCGGTAGACGATCAGGTCGTCGACGATGCCGCCCGTCGGCCAGCAGGCCATGGCGTACAGGGCCCGTCCGTCGGTCAGCTTGCCGATGTCGTTGGTGACAAGCTGCTGGACCGCCTCGGCCGCGCGCGGCCCCTTGAAATGCACCTCGCCCATGTGGCAGACGTCGAACACGCCGACCGCGGTGCGGGTGGCGCGGTGCTCGTCCAGGATCCCCGACGGATAGCTGACCGGCATCCACCAGCCGCCAAAATCGATCATCTTGGCGCCCAGCCGTCGGTGGGCGTCACCCAGCGGCGTCTTCTTGGGCGGCGGCGGAGAACCGGGGGTCGCCGTCGCCTTCGGCGCTCCGGTGTCGGTCGTCATGGCGCGGACATCCTGCGAGAAACGTCCACCGAATTCAAGGAGGGTCAGGGCGGGCCGAACAGATCGGCCGACCAGACATTTTCAAACTTCACCTTGGCCGAGCGAAAGGCCTCGCGCACGCTCTCGGCGTCGGCGGCCTCGAACTCGCAGAAACCACGGGTGCGGTCGGTGGCCAGGTAGGTGCGCAGGCGACGGACGTTACGCGCCTCCAGGCAAGGGGCCAGCGCCGCGCTGCTGATGTTCAGCGCCTCATCGGTCAACGGCGGGTCGTACCGGTATTCGACGATCAAATACGGCATCTGGATCGCTCCTCTCTCGGATCAGGTTTTGGGATTGACCGACGTCGCCGCGCCGGCGCGGGACTTCGCCGGCTTGCGGACGGGCATCTGCTGTAAAAGCGTCTCCAGCGCCGCCAGCTGCTGCATGGCCAGGGCGGTGAGGGCCAGCGGTTCGCGGCGCAGTTCCTCGGTGGCGGCCAGGTGCGCCTGGGCGGTTCGCGCGTCGCCAGCCAGCAACGCGATCTGTCCCAGCAGGGCCCGGCTGATGGCGACCTGGCTCAGCCGGCCGACGGCGGTGGCGGCGCTCAGCGCCTCGGTGGCTCGGGCGCGTGTTTCCTCGCGCCGGCCGGCCCGCAGATCAAAGATCGCCGCCATGTTCAGCACGTACGCCAGCATTCCCTTGGCGTCGGCGACCCGCAGGCCATCGATGGGGGCTGTCATGGTTTCGGGCGACGCCTGCCCGGCGGCGACCCGGACCAGCGCGATCAGGGCGGTCGCGCCCTGCTGTTCGCTGCCCCCAAACATCTTCGCCGCTGCCTCCTGCAACCGATCGCACTGGCCCAGGGCCAGATCGATCTGCCCCCCGTCCAGGGCCGCGCTGATCAGCTTGACCAGGCAGGTGTATCCCTCCCACCGCGCCTGATCGCGCTCTGCCTGGTCGAAGGCCCGCTGCAACGAAGCGATCGCGCGGTCGGTCTCGCCCAGAAAACTGTGCATCAGCCCGCGCGCCAGCGACACGTTCATCAGATCCGCGGCCTTGGCACCGGCCAGCTGGATCGATTCGGCGAGCATTGACTGCGCCTGCGGAACCTCCCGCTCGATCAGCAGCAGGCAACGGGCCGAATCGCTGAGCTGCAGCGCCGCGCCCATCGGATCGCCTTTGGCGCGTGCCACCTCCAGCGCGCGCCAGGTGCTCTCCTGGGCGGCGTCAATGTTCTCGCCGGTGAACTGCAGGATGGACCGGACGTAGAATCCGCGCACCACCTCGGCGGTGAGACCGGCGTCCTGGCCGTCCATCAGGGCGTTGAGCAGCTCGCTGTCGACCTCGCGCAGCCGGGCGTGGGCGCGGCCGGAGAAGATGTAGATGGCCAGCAGATCGAGGTGCAGCTTGAGGCGGCTCGGCCGATCTAGCCGGGGAAGGTGCTGCAGCCCGCGCATGGCCAGCTCGGCGGCCTCGGCGTTGGCGAACACCCGCAGGCAGCGTTCGCCGGCCGCCACGTAGGCCCGCGCAGCCAGGGCGTCGTCGCCGCCGGCGGCGGCGTGGTGCGCGACGTCGCCCGACAGCGTGTCGTCGCTGGCCGCCGCTGCCTGCAGGACGCGCGCGATCTGCAGGTGGACCAGGCGCCGCCGCGGCTCCGAAAGCTGCCGGTAGGCGCACTGGCGCAGCAGATCGTGGGCGAAGTCGTATCCATCGCCCGCGATGCGCAGCACGCCATGCCGCTCCAGATCCTCCAGCGCCGGCAACAGATCCAGCGGCGCCGCCCCGCAGATGGAGGCCAGCAGATCCGGTTTGAACGCGTGCCCCAGCGCCGCCACCCAGGGCAAAAGCTCGCGCGTGCGATCGTCGAGCTGGGACAGGCGTTCATCCAGCAGCCCGTCCAGCGTGGCCGACAGCGGCCGTTCCGCATCCTGTCCCAGGTCGGCCTGGTCGGCCAGTGTTCGGGCGATCTCCAGCGCGAACAGCGGGTGGCCTTCGCTGTCGGCGAAGACGCGCGCGGGATCCACCTTCGGTCGCACCGATCGCACCAGGGCCGCCATCTCCGCGGCGTTCAAGGGACCGACGGCGATCTGCTCCAGCCGGTGGTCGCGCTCCAGCGTGCGGATCAGCTTCAGCGCCGCCCGGTTGTCGCCCAGTTCGCCGCGACGCGCCCCGCAGGCGAACAGGACGCGCGTGCCACCCAGCTCCCGGCAAGCAAAGTGCAGCAGCGCCGCCGACGCCTCGTCCAACCACTGAATGTCGTCCAGCACCACCGCCACCGGACCTTGTCGCTGTGCCAGCGAGGACAGAAGGCGCGTCACGGCATCGAACAGGCGGTTTTGGTTGCTGCCGTCGTCGCTCTTGCCGCCAAGCTCGGGCAACAGCGGCGACAGATCCCCTGCCCAGGGCGCCGCCGCTTCTGCCAGATTCGCCGAACGGAGGGCGTCGATCCAGGCGCCATAGGGGCGAACCATCTCCGCTTCAAAGGCACGGCCGCGCAGCGCCAGGCCGCCGGCCGCCCGCGCGTCGGCTTCCAGCGTTTCCAGCAGCCGCGACTTTCCGATTCCCGCATCGCCGACGACCAGGACCAGCTTCTCGGCGGTGCCCGCCTTTGCTGCCTCGACCTGGGCGTGCAGCGCTGCGCGCTCCTGGGCCCGCCCCACGAACGCAGACCGCGGCGCGGCCTCGCGCAGCGGGGACGGCGCGGAACCCACGACCGCCGCCAGCGGCGCCGTCTCCGGACCGGCCTTCGCTGTTTCGTCGCCGCCCGGCGTCGCCGCGCGCCCCAGCGCCATGCGCGCCTGCTCCAGCTCGTTCGACGTGCGCGCCCCCAGCTCGGCCTGCAGGATGCGCCGGCACGATTCGTATTGCTGCTGCGCCTCGCGGGTGCGTCCCAGCTTTCCCAGCAACTTGACGACCGCCACGTGGGCCGCCTCCGCCAGAGGGTCGATGGCCACGCGCTCGCGCGCATAGCGCAGGGCCTCCTCGGGGGCATCCACCAGCCGGTCGGTCAACGCCACCAGGATCGCCACCCGTAACGCCCGCACCGCCTCGCGCTCCGCCACGCACCACTCGTGATAGCGATAGCAGCCGGCCAGATCCAACCCCTCCAGGAATTCGCCGCGAAAGCGGGCGGCGGTCTGGCGCAGCGTCTCGGTGGGTGTGCTCTCGACGCCACCCCGAAGCTCGTCGCGCAACAGCGCCACGTCCACCACGATTCCTTCCGCGGAGAAGGCGACCCTTTCGCGATCGCAGGCCAGGCGCGTCTCGGTGGCGTCGTCCAGCAAAGGGCGGATCTTGGTCAGACTCCAGCGCAGGGCCGCGCGTGGATCGTCGGGGCCATCCCACAACAACGTGCACAATCGCTCGCGCAGGTGGGGGCGCGCGGTGGCCACCAGATACGCCAGCAGGG
>DATLVT010000844.1:0-3304 GCA_035577105.1 Polyangia bacterium | reverse complement strand
GGCGCCAAGCCCGCCGCCGGCCTGTCGCTGGCCAGCGGTTCGGCCTACGCCTCCCTGGTCAGCGTCCCCTCGTCTTCCAGTTGCACAAGCCTGGTCCGCGTCGCCCCCGGCGCCGTCCCCCAGAGCTACCTGATGAACAAGCTTCTGGACGTGGGCGTCTGCTCGGGGACCCAGATGCCCAAGACCGGCAGCAGCCTTTCCGCAGCCGAACTGAACGCGATCAGCGGCTGGATATGCGAAGGGGCGCCCAAAAATTGAACCCGGACAAACCGGAGACTACGTACAATACCGATCAGGTCGCCGATCGTTCGACGCCTCTCCGAAAGCGTGACAAATCGTGCCTGTTCGTCCTGTCGGGATCGAACGTGGGGGAGATGTACTCACTCGAAGGGGGGCGAACCGTCATCGGCCGGGGCGAACAGGTGGCCGTGCGCATAGTGGACGACGGCATCTCGCGCGCACACGCCGCAATCGAGAGCGATGGCGCCTGCGCCACGCTGGTCGATCTGGGTTCAACCAACGGAACCTTCTGCAATGGCGATCGCGTGTCACGTCGCGAGCTGGCTGACGGTGACAAGATCGCCCTTGGCGCCAGCACCATCTTGAAGTTCATGTATCAAGACGATGAGGAGGCTCGCCTCCAGCGGCAGCTTTACGAGTCGGCGCTGCGGGACAGCCTGACCAGCTCGTTCAATCGCCGCTTTTTTCTTGATCGTCTGAGAAGCGAGATGGCGTATGCAAAACGACACCAGAAGGCGTTGGCGGTGCTTTTCATGGACCTGGATCACTTCAAGAAGATAAACGATACCTATGGCCATCCGGCTGGCGACAAGGTCCTGGTCGAGGTCTCTCAGGTGATTCGCTCGCTGTTGCGCGCCGAAGACGTCTTCGCTCGGTACGGTGGAGAAGAATTCGTCATTGCCTGCCGAGGCATCGAGTTGAAGGGCGCCGAGATCCTGGCCGCTCGGATTCTCGACGCTGTTCGCCGAGCCGGCGTCGAGCATGCCGGCCGAACCATCGCCTTGACGGTCAGCATTGGAGTCGCCGTCTATGGCGAGCTATCCGAAGTGGAGACGCTCATAGCGGCCGCTGACGCGGCGATGTATGAGGCCAAACAGCGGGGACGCGACCAGAGCTGTTCGCACGTGCCACGGCCGCCAACGAAGTCCGCATGATGCTCGGCCGTGCGCTCGTGACCTGAACAAAGCCAGGCCAGCTAGAACGATTCGCTCCACCCCAGGATCTTGAACGGTTCGGCGGCCGCGCCGGTCAGCGTCGGGCTCGACTGGCCGGCCACGAAGGTCTGGGTCACGTTCCCGCTCAGCACCATCGGCCCCGTCGAGGTGATGATGACGATCTTGTTGCCAGCCACGATCGGGCTGCTCACCGGTTCGTCACTGACCTGCAGCGCCTGTTTCATCGTCACCACGCCGGAGGGAACACTGACCTGGTGGATCTGCAAATAGGTGGTTCCCTTGCTGCATCCCTTGGGATCGGGCGAGTACCAGTTGGACAGGATCAAGAACCCGGAGCCGTCCTGCTTGAGGATGGCCAGCGGAGTTCCCAGAGGGCGTGCCGTCGCCGGTAGCTGGACCTGGCACAGGGTGCCGGCCAGGTCGGAGATCCCGCACAGCTGTGGGCTGATCGCCACGGTCAAGGTGACCGTGCCGTTGACGCCGAACGTCTGGTCGGCGCTGACCGCCCCGTCCTTGAAGATGTCGCGGGTGATCACCAGGTGGGACGGTTCGAAGTCCTTGGTCACGTCGTCGAGCGGCGAGTTGGTGGACTGAACCAGGTAGATCTGGTGGGGCAGGTTGGTGACGTCGTCGCGGTCCAGCTGCACCACCGTGGGCGCAAAGTGCAGCGGGTGCTTGCAGCCGAGGTTGATGACGGCGGACGGCGTTCCGGTCAGCGTGAAGCGCCACAGGTTGCCCCAGGTGTCGCCCGCATAGCCTGACAGCAACTGGTTCTTCAGCTGATAGTCGCGGGCGGTGCCCACGTCGGTCAGCATCGTCAGCTCGGGCGCGGTGCCGCAACTGCCCACGCTGCTGATCTTGGCTTGGCTGAGGATCTGGCCGGTGGCGGCCGACGCCGAGACGATATAGTGCCCTTGATCGTTCGCCTTGGCCGGCGTCACCGGATATCCCGACGTGAACAGCACGCGGTAATCGTCCAGCGACGGGGTGTCCGAATAGAAGAAAGCCGGCACCGAGATGGTCTGCCCCAGCACCGTGTCGTACGTCGACGACGACGCGCTGGTCGCTGAATGCCAGATGAGGCTGAACGGTGAGCTGGCGGTGGGGTCGGTGATGTCCAGCATGAAGGTCTCATTGCCGCCATAGCCGTCAGTCATGGCCAGCACGGTCTTCCATACGGCGCTCGCGTTGTCGGTGCAGTTGGCCGCGCACAGGTTCTTCACCTTGGGCGAACTGGCCAGGCCGAAGATGTGGCTGCTGGGGTCGGGGACCTGTCCGCCTTGCGCGTAGAGCTTGGTGACCGTCGACAACATCTCGGGTGGCAGGTAGGCGAAGGCCTCGCTGCCGGCAGGCTTGGTGGCGCCGCCGATGACCGCGGCCTGGGTATAGAACGCGTGCAACATGCCGTCGTCCGAGCCGACGTAGGTGACGTGCGGTCGGTCCTTGTACCTGTTGGAGAAATCGATGCCGCCCGGATTGAGGTCGGCGCCCGGTTGACCGACGTCGATGGGCGTCGAGTTGGTCATGGCCCCCAGCACGGCCGGGTTGCCCTGAGTGGGATCGCCCAGCATCCAGCGGGCGATCCTCTCGGCCTCGTCGTCGGTGGCCCCCAGTCCAAGAGTGTGCAAAGCGCTCTTGTTGGCGATGCTCCCGTCCGAATTCACCTGGACCATGACCAGCTTGTTCGTGGCGTCGGACGTGTACACGCGCCGGGTCTTCCACCCCATGTTGGCCAACTGCACCGCTGCGTCCCACACCATGGTCGGCGATGAGGCCGACGTGTCGTAGGCGATGAGGTGTCCCTTCCACGACGGGAAATCGACGCGCGAGTCCAGGGCGTAGCTGCCGACGGTGATCTTCCCCTGCAACTGCATGCCGGACGAGGCGGCGGGGGGCGAGGTGGCGTAGCTGCCCTTGGCGGCGTCGTAGATAGCCTCCTGTATGGCCGCCAACAGGTCAGCCTCGCTGGTGGCGTTGTAAGCAAAGGGCGAGACCCCGTCAGAGCCGCGATCGGTGCCGCCGGCCCTGGCGATGTTGTCATTGGTGACGCGGCCGGGCCCCGCCGCGACGTCGCCAGAGAATCCCACCACCAGCGTCTTGACGCCGGC
>DATLVT010000843.1:0-5760 GCA_035577105.1 Polyangia bacterium | reverse complement strand
GGTCTCGCCCAATGAGTCGTTGCAGGTGATAGACAACGCCACCGGCAAGCTGGTGCACACCTGGTCGCTGTTCCAGAACGCCGACGTGCGGTTCTTCGACACAGCGACGCAAAAATACGTGCTGCGCGCGGGGGCGAACATCCACACCCTGGCGGATCCGACCTATGGCGGCGCGGCCATGCACGTCATGCCAGAGTGGTCGACGAACATCGTCGCCAACGGCTACCACTGGTTTCTCACCTCCACCAACAACATGCGCACCGGCCCGCCCGGCCACAGCGGTCCGGCGCACGCCGTGGGGCGCGTGAATGTCGCCACTGGCAAGGCCGAGTACCTGGAGCTGCCGGTCGGCGTGTCGCGGGCCCCGAACATGCCCGAGCAGCTGGTCTACGGCAAATCGCTGAAGACGACCTGCACAGACTTCAAAGGCAACGACCTGCCGTCGGATTCGCGCTCGTACACCGACGGCTGGGAGATCCCGGCGTTCTTTGCCACCCCGGTGGTGCTGGGGAACAAGCTCTACTTCTCGGTGACGTTGGGGATCACGTACGTCCTCGACGCCAGCGCAACCGTCCTCGACGAAAAGGCCATCCTGGGATACGGCGATCTGGGCCCGATGGGGCAGACCTTCAGCCTGGCCGGCCCCAGCTTCGCCGGAGGAACCCTGTACCACCACAGCAGCAAGGAAGTCGTCGCCATCCGTCAGTAAGAGCGGCGCGATCAAGGTTTGTCGGTCCTGTTCGAGGTAATCGTGATCGTGGGAACGCCAGGTCCATGTCGGCGATGTCCCTGCAACCTCTTGTGGATTGCGTCGCCAAGGCCTTGAGCATGTTTCGCCTGAGCTGCTCACCGGACGTCCAGTGCGCGACGACAGAACGACACCTTGCCATAGGACGACGCAGCGATCGCCGGATCAAAAAAGCGTGTTCGTCCACGACTCGGCTTTCGGGTGTCTGAGGCCGCTTCCGCTCGCTGCGGCCGATGATTCGGGTCTCCGCCTGCTGCCAACCTCCGGGCGGTTCGCCAACAAACCCTTGCGCAGATCGGCTGCGCCCCGGGTTGTAACGCCATGCACTCATCCTCTGTTCGCGCCCGTCGCCTGCTGGCCGCTGCCGCGCTCTTTCTCCTGGGCGGCGTGACCGGCTGTCTGCCACCCGAGGTGCCCTCGGACTCTGCGATCACCAGCCCGGGCACCGCGGACTACCCGGTGGACGAGACCGGCGTCGTCTCCGGTCTGGTCGCCACCTGCAGCGGGAGTCCAGGCCAGTGGGCTGGCTGCCGTGGGCACGGGTGCCTGGTCTGCGGCGAGACGACGCAGCTTTTTCCTTATTACTTCGTCAACCATCCAAAGTGCGATCGAAACCTGACTTGCGACGGGCAGTTCAGCGCCTGCAATGACAGCTGTCCGACGCCCACCAACGCCGACAAGGAGCCGGCGCCCGGGCAGTGCAACGGTACGTCGGGGCAGTGGGCGGGCTGTCGCGGCAACGGCTGCGCGGTCTGCAGCGAAAAGCTGACTGACTATCCGTTCTATTTTCAGCGCCATCCCAGGTGCGTTCGCAACGACGCCTGCGCGGGAACAGGGTTTGCGACCTGCAACGCCAGCTGCCCGCAGCCCACGGACGCCGACAAGACGCCGCTGGCGGGCACCTGCAGCGGCACCGCCGGGCAGTGGGCGGGCTGTCGCGGCAACGGTTGCCAGGTGTGCGCCGAGAAGCTGGGCGCGTTTCCCAACTACTTCAAGAACCACCCCAATTGCGTGAAGAACAACAGCTGCGCCGGCGTGTTCGCGGCCTGCAACTCGAACTGTCCGGCGCCGACCGACGCCGATCGCGCGGCGCCGGTGCCGGCCTGTGATGGCTCCGCCGGGCAGTGGGCCGGGTGCCGCGGGACCGGCTGTCTGGTCTGCAGTGAAACCACGCGGGCCTATCCCTATTACTTCGTGAATCACCCGGGCTGCGTGAAGAATCTCACCTGCGACGGGTCTTTCTTTACCTGCAATGCCAGTTGCCCGGCGCCCGTCGAGGCCGACAAGCGCCCCGCCCCCGGCCAATGCATCGGAACGCCCGGTCAGTGGAACGCCTGCCGCGGCGACGGTTGCTCGGTCTGCAGCGAGAGCCTGACCAACCATCCCTTTTACTTTCACCACCATCCCAGCTGTCATCGGAACGATCTGTGCGGCGGCCAGCAGTTCACCTGCAATGACAGTTGCCCGGCACCAACGGACAAGGAAAAGTCGCCGCCCGCCGGTACCTGCAACGGTACCAGCGGACAGTGGGCAGGCTGTCGCGGCAACGGATGCTCGGTGTGCGCCGAGAAGCTGACGGCCTTCCCCAGCTATTTCAAGAATCATCCCGACTGCGTGAAGAACACCACCTGCGCCGGTGTGTTCGCGGCCTGCAACTCGAACTGCCCGGCGCCAACGGACGCCGATCGCGCGACCGGGCCCCGCGATCCGAACGCTCGCCCGCCGTCGGCCACCTGTCCCTGGACCGGTGAGCTGGCGGTGTCGGCCGATAACGTCTGGGACGTTTACGTGGACGGCCTTCGCGTCAAGCCGACCGACACCACCAACGTCGAGACCGACTGGCGCCGGCCCGCAAAATACGCGCTGTCGCTGAAGGCCGGCCCGCACGTGATCGCGGTTCACGCCGCTGACAGCGCCGGGGGCAGGTCTGGCTTCATCGGCAATCTCAGCCTGTTCGGCATGCCGGCGGGCGGTGGTTTGACGGAGGCCAATTCGGACTGGCAGGTGCTGGCGGCGCATGAAACCCCGCCTGCCGACTGGACCACGGCGGCTGGCCTGCCCTGGGTCGCTCCGCCGGTGGCCACCGACGCGTGCCAGGCCTTCTGGGGGCAGGACGCCGCGTTCGCAGCCAACTGGAAAAAACTGGTCGGCAGTCTGTCGCCCAAGGCCTGGGTCTGGAACCGCGCCTGCGATTCAATGCAACCGGGCTGGCAGAAGAACAACTGGTTTCGGCTGGTGGTGAACGCCACCTGCGACGCCGGTTCGACGACCTGCCCCGAGGGGACGGCCTGCCCGCTGCGGGACGCGAACGGCAACACCGCGGACATCGGCATCTGCAAGGCCGGCGCGTGCCAGGTGATGGCTTGCGATGAGCTGTCGGTCGCGGTGGACGCGGTCGGCAATCCGATTCTGCCGCCTTCGGTGCGGGATCTGGCGGACGGTATCGACCCGCTGCCGCCCGTCGATATGGACACAGGGCCCGTCTCCAGCCCGGTCGACCGTGGTGATCCAGCGGGCGGCTGCCAGGCCGTGGTGGGCGACGGCAACCTGCCCGATTCGCTGAAGGTCGATCTGAACAGCACGATCGATCGCTTGCAGAAGGGCGACATATCTTTCATGGACACTGGGCTGAACCTGACGGCCGCTGATCTCAGCACCGTGTCGCGAAACCTGGCGGATCCGGCGCAGCCGTTCCTGAAGAAGATACGGGACCTGGCGGCGACGCCGAACCCGGCCTGGAACACGGTGATAAAAGCGGCCGCGGCGGACAGCACGTACGTCGAGCAACAAGAGTGTCAGATCCATCCCGACAACAAGGATCCGTTCGGCGGGCGAGACATCATCTTCGTGCACGGATACGACCCGGATGTTCTCATCGGCCAGGCGGCTCCGCTGTTCGCGAAAACCGATGATGCCACCCACGCCGAGGAGACCTGGCCCGACAACAGGGACAGCTTTTACAGCGGCTATTTCAAGCGAAAGGCCGACAAGTACTGGCAGGGGCACATCGAGCGCTACCTGACGGGCCCGGGTCACCGGAACCGATACCTGACGGTGGCCTGGTCCACGAACCAGCGCCTGGACGTGGGCGTCGATGCGCTGCTGACCCAGGTCAGCGACGCCATGAAGCACGGCACCGGGGTGGTGAAGACCTGGGATGACGATCCGCGCGGGGTCAAAGGCTTCTGCGTCCCGGGCTGCATCATCATGTCGCACTCGACGGGCGCACCGGTGACCGACGTGGCGATGGTGGTGGCCCACTATCACCCGGAGTTGCGATTCATCCCCGATCACATGAAGGCGCACGTGTCGTTCGAGGGCGCTTACTCTGGCAGCCCCATCGCGCCCCTGGCCATCAGCCTGGTCAGCGGGTTCGGCACGGCGGGGATCGGCAAGGACCTGGCGGCGTTCGTTTTGCGGACCTTCGGCATCAAGACGATAACGCCTGGCCAGATTGCCCTCATGCCCGACTTCACCAAGGGCGTCACGCTGGATCTCGTGCCCAGTGTGGCCCAGAGTCTTTGGGGACCATACCTCGATCGAATGCCGGTGCCGACTCTGACTGTCACGGGAGGTAGTCCGCTGAGCCAGGCCCAGGGCGTCCCCGTCCTTAACCAGGCCATGAATGCCCTCCTGCCCGGTTTCCAGGACGACACGCTGACCAGCAACAGTACCTGCGCCATTCGCAACCCGGTCTGGGCCGGCCCCAGCGGCTACGTCGCCTCGTTCTTGCCACTGTTTGGCGTGTACGATCTGGGTATCCCTACCAGCCGCGCGGTTGGATATTATCTGGATCAGGCGCTGGACCCGAATTTCGGCGCACAGACCGCGCCGATTCCCTTCTATCGCTCGGCCGGCTGTATCCCGGAGCTTTCGCCGGACGGCATGGTGCAACCGGTGGGGTTCCGGCCGGGCGGGGATCTGGATCCCCACCACCGCTATCACAATCACTTCTCGTTTCTGCAGACGGCCGCCAACCACTCCCTGACGACCATCGCGGAGTCGGCGCCTGACTACCAGAGCTTCGAGGGAGCGCGGCAATACGAGGAATCGCGCGTGATCGACGACGAGCTCGTCTACACGCTGCGTGGCAATGACCTGCGATCGCAGGGCGGGACCGACACCACGCCCATCGTTGACAGCCGGATGAAGACGCTGCAGAACGAACGCCACAAGGGATTGGGCTTCACCATCTCATTCCATGTCTTCGGCAAGAGGATCTCGAAGAGGTTCTGGATCTGGAAACGCCGCTACCAGAATCTGAAGGACTTCAATACCAAGGATCAGGCCGACTACGTCTACGAGAACGTATCGACCACGCCTCCGCCGGTCCTGGGGAGCCTGCTGCTGTGTACGCTGGGTAACTGACCTTCCCCGTCCGAACAACGCGCCCGCCGCCCCATGTCCGTGGGACATTGCTCCCACGATTTCGGACAGGGGCGGCGGTCTTTTTTTTAGACGCCGTTCGGGATCGACTCGCACACGCCGTAGCAGACGGGGAGGCAAGCGACGCCGGCCGGCGCGCCGCAGCCCAGGCATTCACCGCGGGCGGTCGAGCACTGCTGGCTGGGCTCGCAGTCGTGGTTGGTCACGCAGCGCGCGGGCCGGGGCTGCGGCTGGGCGACGCAGGTTGCCCAGCTGTCGCTGTGGCACCCGGCCGGCTGCGTGACGACCTCGCAGATCGCGGTGGGTGGCTGGGTGTCGACGACCACGCACTGCCGGTCGGGACCGCAGAAGGCCGCCGCGCAGGGGCTGGTCTGGCTGGCCGACGGCTTGTCGCAGGAACCATGATCGTTGCTGACCTGAACGGGACTGACGGTGTCGGCGACGTCTCCCGGTGTTTCACAGCTCGCCACGGCGACGGTGGTCAGGGCCAGGGCCGCGATGATGCCGAGGGCGGCGTCGGCGACCGATTGAACGTCCGCCGCGCGTCCGATCCCCGACGGAGACTGCGCGGATTCATCAACAAACTGAGGAAACCGCGAACATTTCCCGCGGTCCACCGGCTCCAG
>DATLVT010000842.1:0-2290 GCA_035577105.1 Polyangia bacterium | reverse complement strand
TCCGGGTATCCTCCGGGTGATGGCAGCCGCGACGCGCTACCACGTGGTGAACAAGATCGCCCACGGGGGGATGGCCGAGATCTTTCTGGCCCTGCAGCTCGGCGCCGAGAATTTTCAGAAGGCGGTGGTGCTCAAGCGCATCCTGCCGGCGCTGGCCGCCGACCCCAGCTTTGTCCGCATGCTGGTCGACGAGGCGCACATCGCCTCGCGCTTGAATCACAGCAACCTGGTGCAGGTCCTGGACCTGGGGATGGCGGGGAACCAGTACTTCCTGGTGCTGGAGTTCGTCGACGGGTGGAGCCTGTCGCAGGTCCTTCGCCGCGCGCAGCAGGTGAAACTGAAGCTGCCGGTCCCGCTGGCGCTGTACATCGTGGGAGCGCTCTGTCGGGGCCTGGCCTATGTGCACACCCGCCGCACCAGCAAGGGCAAGCCGCTGAACATCATCCATCGCGACGTGACGCCGCAGAACGTTCTGCTCAGCCGCGAGGGCGAGGTGAAGCTGGCCGATTTCGGCATCGCCAAGGCGGTCGGCAAGACCGAAAAATCGGCCACCGGCGTGATCAAGGGAAAGTTCGCGTACATGTCGCCGGAGCAGTCGCTGGGCGCGCCGCTGGATGCGCGGTCGGATCTGTTCTCGGTGGGGACGCTGCTGTATCTGCTCACCACCGGGCGCAAACCCTTTGACGGAACGACCGACCTGGACGTGATCCAGCAGGTGCGACGGGCGCGCTACGCAAAGCCGTCCAGCAGCGTGAAGGACTTCAACCCCGACGTGGAGCGGTTCATCGCGCGCGCCTTGCGGGTCAACCTGTCGCGGCGCTGGCAGAGCGCCGAGCAGATGGCGGACAAGATCGACACCATCCTGGTCAAGCTGGGGCAGCCAAGCGGTCCCGCCCCCCTCAAGCGCTGGCTGGAGACGCTGAGCGCGCGCGACGGGGTCAAGCCGCCTGCCGATTTTTCCGGCGCGTCCGACCCGAGCATCGCTGTCGAGCTGGGGAGCCTGGACCTCGAGCTGGTGGAGGTCGCTCCCGAGACGCGCGAGGAGGACGACCTGGCCGGCAGCGAGATCGAACCCTCCCGAACCCATCAAGACACCGTTCACAGCGCCCCCACCCGGCTCGATGCCGCGCGCGCCGCGCAGCTGGCACGGGCGACCCGTACCGTGGCACCGAAAGTACGGGCCTCCGGCGGCGGCTCCTCACCGGACCCCGCGGCGCCGACGCCGACGCTGGGCTTCCGCTTCCGGCGATGGGTGCGCCGCACCACCATCAAGCTGGTGGTGACGGTGGTGGTGCTGGGCACCGCCGCCTATTTCGTGCGCCCCTACGCCCCCGTCTGGCTGGTTCAACACGTCAACGCCTGGGTGCGGCGCCTCCCACCGCCCCTGGGTGACGGCGACGCCTCTCGCTGAGGCGCAACAGCTATGGCGCCAGGCGACCCACGGCGGCGGTCGACCCGTTCGACTGCGTGAACCAGAACGCGCCGTCGGGACCGACGGTCAGCGCGTTGGTACCCGGGTTGGGATGCGGCGTCGCCCACGCGCTGAACGGCGAGACACGCCCGATGGCGCCCAGTGAGGAGACGAACCAGGCGGCGCCGTCCGGCCCCGCGGCGAGGTCCTGGATGGAACCAACGGTCGTCGTCAGGTGGGTGACGCCGGTGGCGAACCCAGCGGTGGTCCCCTGCGCGATCATCCCGGCCTGACCCTCGATCACCCACACCCGCCCGTCGGGCGTGCAGGTGATGCCGAAAGGATCGAAGGTCTGTGGCCACGACGTCACCACGCCGGCCGTGGTGATGCGGCCGACCAGGCCCGGTTCGGTGGCCGTGAACCACAGGTTTCCGTCGGTGCACGCCACCAGATCGTTGTTCGCGAAACCGGGCGTCGGGAACATCGTCACCGCGCCCCAGGGGGTGATGCGCCCGATCTTTGAGTTGTCCAGGAACCAGATGTTGCCATCGGCCCCCGCCGCCGGCGCGCGCGGCAGGCTGTCGGCCGCCAGCGCGAACTCGACCATGGTTCCGGCCGGCGTGATGCGCCCGATCTTCGCGACGCTGTTCTCCGTGACCCACAGGTTGCCGTCGGGCCCCGCCACGATGCCGGCCGCTGGCCCCGACAGGCCGGGCAGGTCGGTGAACGTCAAGGACGGCGTCAGCCGACCGACGCGCGTGAAGTTGAACTCGGCGATCCAGAGGTTGCCGTCCGGCCCGCTGGCGATACCCGCCGCGCCCGACCCGCCATTCAGCGCGAACTCGGTGACCTGACCGCGCGTGGGGAACTCGATGGTCG
>DATLVT010000841.1:0-9647 GCA_035577105.1 Polyangia bacterium | reverse complement strand
GCGCGGCCACGGCGGCGGCGCCCGCGCGCGCGCCGGTGGTGGGGACGACCATCCCGCCCGAACAGGCGCTGGAGCTGCTTTCGCGGATCAACCTATTCGAAGACCTGCAGCCCAGCTACCTGCGCCACATCGCCAGCCTGGGCCTGGAAGAGAGCTACGCCACCGGCGACGTGATCTTCACCGAGGGCGCGGTGGGCGACAAGATGTACCTGATCCTGGACGGCGCCGTCCGCATCAGCCGCACGGTTCCCGGCATGGGCGAGGAGGCGCTGGCGGTGCTGAAGACGGGGACCTACTTCGGCGAGATGGCCCTCATCGACGACTTCCCGCGCAGCGCCGACGCCCGCGCCCACGAAGCCTGCCGCCTGTTCGTGATTCGCAAGGAAGACATGGAGGACCTCCTCTTCGTCGACCGCGACCTGGCGTACGATCTGCTGTGGACGTTCGTGCGCACGCTGTCGGCGCGCTTGCGCAGCACCAACGACAAGATGACCTTCCTGGCCGTGACGAACCGGTTCTAGGGTCGGACCCCTCACCCTGACCCTCTCCCCGCCGGGCGGGGAGAGGGAAAAAGAATGGCTGAGCGGCGCAACCTGCTTGAGTGGCGCAATCAAAGCAGCCGCGCGACCAGGGGAACGCGGTGCGTGCGGAGGGGCGCGCCTACCCCTCAAGTATTTCCCTCTCCCCGCTCGGCGGGGAGAGGGTCAGGGTGAGGGGCCGTACGCCCCCAGAGCAAAGGCAATCGTCATCAGGGCCGCGTCCGTCTCGCGGAAGATCTGGTCCGAGGCGAAGCGCAGCACCCTGATGCCTTTGGTGGCCAGGAAGCGGCTGCGACGGGCGTCATACGCGACAGCGCTGGCTTCGAAGTGCTGCCCACCGTCGAGTTCGATGGCCAGCCGTCGCACCGGACAGAAGAAGTCTAGTATGAAGGGTCCGCACGGATATTGGCGGCGAAACTTGAATCCGCCCAGGCGGCGGCCGCGCAAGTGGGACCAGAGCGCCGCTTCGGCGTCGGTCGAGCTGTGACGGAGCTGACGACGGCGGGCAAGTTGAACGGCCATGCCCTTTGTTGTCGGTGCGACAAACGAAGGGTTGCTGGGCGGCGGACCCCTCACCCTGACCCTCTCCCCGCAGGGCGGGGAGAGGGAAAAAGATGAGTGCGGCGCCTCGGCTAGCTCATCTCGCGGGTCGCGGCGCATTCGGCGCAGCTATTTTCGTCGGGAGCGCGGGCTTTGCCCGCGCGGCTCACCTTGCGAGAAGCGCCGGGGAGAGCCCGCGAGCGTCACACGTTGAACTTGAAGTGGATCACGTCGCCGTCGCGGACGACGTAATCCTTGCCTTCCAGGGCCAGCTTGGCGTTGGTGCGGCAGGCGGCTTCGGAGCCGTACTTGATCAGGTCTTCCCACCAGATCACCTCGGCCTTGATGAAGCCGCGTTCGAAGTCGGTGTGGATGACTCCCGCCGCTTGCGGGGCCCGGGCGCCGCGTTTGACGGTCCAGGCGCGGCACTCGTCCTCGCCGGCGGTGAGGAAGGTGATGAGGTCCAGAAGCTTGTACGCGGTGTGGGCGACGGCGTTCAGGCCGGGCTCCTTGAGGCCCAGCGTCTCCAGAAACGCCGGGCGATCGGCGGCGTCCAGCGAGGCGATCTCGGCCTCGGCGGCGGCGCAGATCACCACCACCGGTGCGTTTTCGGCGGCGGCATGGGCCTTCAACGCCTTGACGTGCGGCTCGGCGTCGGGATTGGCAAGCTGCTTCTCGGCGACGTTGGCGACGTAGAAGACCTTCTTCAGCGTCAGCAGGCTGGCCTCGCGCAGCAGCGCCTGCTCGTCAGCGGTCAGTCCCTGGGCGCGCGCCGGCTTGCCGGCATCCAGCCCGGCGCGCACGCGCTCACACAATTCCAGGATCAGCTTTTCTTCTTTTGGCGCCGGCCCCTTCAACGCCTTCTTGGCGCGGTCGATGCGCTTGTCGACGGTCTCCAGATCCTTCAGGCACAGCTCGGTATCGATCGTCCCGACATCAGCCAACGGATCGATGCGGCTGTCGACGTGGACGATGTTGTCGTCCTCAAAACAGCGCACCACGTGGGCGATGGCGTCGGTCTCGCGGATGTTGGCCAGAAACTGATTGCCCAGGCCTTCGCCCTTCGACGCGCCCCGGACCAGGCCGGCGATGTCGACGAAGTTCACCGTGGCGGCCACCACCGACTTCGGGTGGTAAAGGGCCACCAGCGCGTCCAGTCGCCTGTCTGGCACCGGCACCACACCGACGTTCGGTTCGATGGTGCAGAAGGGATAGTTCGCCACGGCGGCGCCAGCCGCCGACAGCGCGTTGAACAACGTCGACTTGCCGACGTTGGGCAAGCCGACGATGCCGCAAGAGATAGCCATGGGTTTTCGTCAGTCTACGGGACCGACGGAGCGAGCGCTGCTGTTCCGGTCAGCCGATCAGCCGATTTTGCCGAACAGCTGGAACGCGATGAGCAGACCGTAGATGACCAGCGACTCGATGAGGGCCAGGCCGACGATCATGGGGACGAAGATCTTCCCCGAGGCCTGTGGGTTGCGGGCGATGCCTTCCAGGGCGGAACCGGCGGCGCGTCCCTGACCGATGGCGCCGCCCAGGGCTGACAGGCCGATCGCCAGCGCGGCGGCGATGCCAAGCCACTTGTCGCGGTCCATGCGGGCCGCGTCTGCAGACTGGGCAAACGCGGTGCTGCTGACCAGCAGGATCAGGGCAAGGGTGCCGAGGGTGGAGAGTGTGGCGAACAGCTTGGACGTGCGGCGCATGAGGAAGCTCCCTGCTAGGTGGATGGTGATCAATGCTCTTCGTGAGCGACTGCGGATCCGATGTAGACGGTTGAAAGAAGCGAGAAGACAACGGCCTGGACGACGGAGACAAACACGCCCATCACCAGGAACGGAACGGGAACCAGGAACGGGATGACGGCAAAGAAGGCCAGCACCACGGCGTGGTCGGCGGCGATGTTGCCCAGAAGACGCATGGCCAGCGAGACCGGCCGGGCGATGTGGCTGATCACCTCGATCGGCAACATCAACCATGACAGCCACCAGACCGGCCCCAGGAAATGCTTGAAGTACTTGAAGCCGTGGGCGCGCACGCCAAGGATGTGCGTCAGCAAGAAGATCATGACCGAAAGGGCCAGGTTGGTCTTCAGCGTGTCGGTGGGCGGCAGAAAGCCGGGGATGAGCGCCAGCAGGTTCGAAAAGAGGATGAAGAAGAACAGCGTCCCCACCAGCGGCAGATAGCGGCGCGCTTCCTTCTCGCCCATCACGCTGACCATCAGGCTGAAGATGGTGTCCGACAGCATCTCGAAGAGATTGCGCAGGCCAAAGCGGGGCGGCGGCACCAGCCCGGCGTCACCCGCACCGCTGACGGCGGCGGCATAGCGCGAGGCGCCGAACAGCAGGAACAGCACCACCAGCAGGGCGCCCATGATGTGGTCGATCTGGAAGTGGGTGGCCTGGAAGATCTGCCAGGTCCACTCGCGGCCGAGATAGATCTGCAGGTTGTGCTTCAGGGTCTCGTACCCGGGCAAAAAATCGAACCATGTGACGTGCGGGCCCATGTCTATTGCTGTGCCTCTGGCTGCTGATCCGGCGCGGCCGGACCGGGCTGGGTGAGACTGACCAGGAAGATCGAGACCACGAAGACCGACAGGCCCAGCGAAAACGGCAGCACCGTCAGGTGGGCCACGCGCACCGCGGCCCAGACCATCACGAACAGCGCGGCCATCTTCATGGCCAGGCCGACGCCCAGCAGGGCGGCCTGACCACCGGTGGCGCCGCCTTGCACGCGCGCCACCGCTCGTCCCGCCAGGCGGGTGATCGACCAGAAGTTCAGGCAACCGATGGCCGCCCCCACGCCGGCCGCCAGCATGCCCGGCGCGCCCCACAGCAAGCCGGCGCCGCTGGTGATGGCGGCGCCCAGCACCAGGTTGGCGCGTTCAATCTTTTTTATCTGGGGGAGCTGCATCTGTCGTTGTCGCCTGGTCGTCTCCGAAATTTTGCCGGTAATACCGCGTCACCCTGACCAGCGCCTTGATGGCGGCGCCGATGCCGGCGAGCAGGCCCCCGTACAGGAGCCAGGGTGCGGTTCCGAATTTTCTGTCTAGATAGTTCCCTCCGAAATAGCCGATGCCGATGGCAACAGCGATCTCGATTCCGACGGCGCCGGTGGTGCCGGCGATCCGCCACATATTTTTCGCTTCACGGTCGATGGGCGGCGTTCCGGTACCACGGCGGCGGCCCAAAATCAACTGGATCGGGCGGGCGCCTGGGTCGCTCAGCCGCCCGTGGGCGGTGACGAGCGGCCGGGCGAAAGCGTGGTCTGACCGGTGATGGTGCCCAGCACCTCGCGGGCGGCCGTGGTGAAGGCTTCGACGTGTTCCAGGGTGTGGGTCAGGGACAGGAAGGCGGCTTCGAACTGGGCCGGCGGCAGCAGGAACCCGCGGTCCAGCATCCCGTGGAAGAACTTGGCGTAATGGGCGGTGTTCGACTTCTTGGCGCTGGCCAGGTCGACCACCTCTTCGGAGGTGAAGAACAGCGTGAAGGCCGAACCCACGCGCTGGACCCGGGCCCGGGCGCTGGTGCGGCGCACGGCGCGCGACAGCTCGTCCTCCAGCGCGCGGCCCAGGGTGTCCAGGGTTTGATACGACCGATCGTCGAGCTTCTTCAGCGTGGCCAGGCCGGCGGCCACGGCCAGCGGATTTCCCGACAGGGTCCCGGCCTGGTAGACCGGGCCCATGGGCGCCACGGTCTCCATGACGTCCTGCCGCCCGCCGTAGATGCCCAGCGGCAGGCCGCCGCCGGCAATCTTGCCCAGGCAGGTGAGGTCGGGACGGACGCCGAACAGCTGCTGGGCACCGCCGCGGGCGACGCGGAAGCCAGTGATCACCTCGTCGAAGATCAGCAGCGTGCCGTGCTCGTCGCACATGGTTCGCAGCACGGGCAGGTAGGCGGGGCGGGGCATGACCACGCCCATGTTGGCGGGGATCGGCTCGACGATGATGGCGGCCACCTGCTTCTTGTTGGCTTCCAGGGCGGCGCGCATGGCGTCCAGGTCGTTGAATGGCACCACGATGGTGTCGGCCACCGCTGACGGCGACACGCCGGCCGACCCGGGAATGCCCAGCGTCAGCGCGCCCGAGCCCGCCGACGCCAGCAACAGATCCGCGTGGCCGTGATAGCCGCCGTCCACCTTGATGATCTTGGGCCGTCCGGTGAAACCGCGGGCGGCGCGCAGCGCCGACATGGTCGCCTCGGTCCCCGACGACACCAGGCGCAACCGGTCGATCGACGGGACCATCACCTGGATCAGCTCGCCGAACTCGGTCTCGCGCGGGGTGGGGGCGCCGAAGGTGGTGCCCGAGGCGGCGGTGTGGACGATGGCGGCGATGACGTCAGGATCGGCGTGACCCAGGATCAGCGGCCCCCACGAGCCCATGAAGTCGACATAGCGGTTGCCGTCGACGTCGTTGACGTACGGCCCGACGCCGCTGTGGATGAAGACCGGCGTTCCCCCCACCGCCTTGAAGGCGCGCACCGGCGAGTTCACGCCGCCCGGGAAAACCAGGGAGGCGCGCGCGAACAGCGCTTCGGACATGGGACGTTTGGGGGGGCCTTCGTTGCCCATGTCAGCTCGTTTGGGTGGTCATGTTTCGGATTTTTCGCCGTTGGCGCCCGGCTCGCCTTCGTCGTCGCCCGGCTCCTCGTCGTCGTCGTCCTCGTCCTCGGCGTCGGCCGCGGCCTCCTCGCCCAGATCTTCCTCGGCCAGCGGTTCGCTCTGCAGCTCGGCGCGGGCGGCCGCTACCTCGGGCGACACCTCGGTCTCGCCTTCTTCCTTTTCGGCGATGCGCTCCATGGCCACCACCTGCTCGTCGGTCTCCAGGCGGATCAGCCGCACGCCCTGGGTGTTGCGTCCGATGGTGAAAATGCCGGCCACCGGCATGCGGATCAGCTTGCCGCCGTTGGTGATCAGCATCAGATCGTCCTCGTCGGTGACGATGCGCAGGCCCACCACCTTGCCGTTGCGTTCGCTGGTCTTGATGGTGATGACGCCCTTGCCGCCGCGGTTCTTCGTCGGGTAATCGGAGGTCGGCGTGCGCTTGCCGTAGCCCTTCTGGCAGACGGTCAGCAGGGTGGCGGGGGCGTCGCGCGGGATGACCGCCATGCCGACCACCTCGTCGCCGCTGTCGCGCAGGCGGATGCCGCGCACGCCGCGCGCGGTGCGGCCCATGGGGCGGACATTCTCCTCGCGAAAACGAATGGCCCAGCCGTTGCGCGTGCCCAGCAGGAGATCCGACGCCCCCTCGGTGATGCGCACGCCGACCAGGGCGTCGTTGTCGACGATCGACAGGGCGATGATCCCCGAGCTGCGGATGTTGCCGAACAGGTTCAGCGACGTCTTCTTGATCAGCCCGGCGCGGGTGGCCATCACCACGAACGCCCCCTCGGAGAACTCGCGCACCGGCAGCAGGGCCACCACGCGCTCGCCTTCCTGCAGCGGGATCAGGTTGACGAAGGCCTTGCCCTTGGCGGTGCGGCCGGCCTGGGGGACCTCCCAGATCTTCTTGGAATAGGCGCGCCCCTGGCTGGTGAACATCAGCAGCGTGTCGTGCGTCGACGCCACGAACAGCTGGGCCACGAAGTCTTCCTCGTGGGTGGCCGCCCCGGTGATGCCGCGGCCGCCGCGGCGCTGCGCCTTGTACAGCGTCTTGGGATTGCGCTTGACGTAGCCGCCGTGGGTGACGGTGACGACCATCTCCTCGGGGGCGATCATGTCCTCGATGTCGATGTCGGCGGCGATGTCGATGATCTCGGTGCGGCGCGGGTCGTTGTACTGCGTCTTGACCGCCTCCATCTCCGACACCACCACGGACATCAGCACCGTCTCGTTGCCCAGGATGTCTTCCAGGCGGGCGATGGTCAGGGCCACCTCTTTCATCTCGGCGATCAGGGCGTCGCGCTCCAGGCCGGTCAGCTTGGACAGGCGCATGTCCAGGATGGCCTGGGCCTGGCGGGCCGACAGGTCGAAGCTCTCCATCAAGCCGGACTTGGCCGCCTCGGTGTCCTTCGACGAACGGATGAGGTCGATGACCGCGTCGATGTTGTCGACGGCGATCTTCAGGCCCTCCAGGATGTGCATCCGCTCGCGCGCCTGGCGGAGCTCGAACATCGTTCGCCGGGTGACCACGTCGCGCCGGTGGGCGATGAAGTACTGCAGCGATTGCTTCAGCGACAGGATCATCGGCCGTCCCTCGACGATGGCCAGCATGTTGATCCCGAACGACTCCTGCAGCGGCGTCATCTTCCAGAGGTTGTTCAGCACCACCTCCGGCACGGCGTCCTTCTTGAGATCGACGACCACGCGCATGCCGTCGCGGTCGGATTCGTCGCGAATGTCGGAGATCCCCTCGACCCGCTTGTCGCGCACCAGCTCGGCGATCTTCTCGATCAGCTTGGCCTTGTTGACCTGGTACGGGATCTCCGTGGCCACGATCGACTTGCGCCCGGTCTTGGGGTGCTCCTCGATGGCGGTGCGGGCCCGCATCAACAAAGCGCCGCGCCCGGTCTCGTAGGCGGCGCGGATGCCGCCGCGCCCGCAGATGAAGCCGCCCGTCGGAAAATCCGGGCCGGGGACCATCTCGCACAGCTCGTCGATGGTGATGTCGGGGTTCTTGGCCAGGGCGATGGCGGCGTCGACGATCTCGCCCAGGTTGTGGGGCGGGATGTTGGTGGCCATGCCGACCGCGATGCCCGAGGCGCCGTTGACCAGCAGGTTGGGAAAGCGCGCCGGCAGGACCGTCGGCTCGACCTCCTTGTCGTCATAGTTGGGCTGGAAGTCGACCGTCTCCTTGTCGATGTCGGCCAGCAACTCGCCGCCGATGCGCTCCATGCGGCATTCGGTGTACCGGTAGGCTGCGGGCGGATCGCCGTCGATCGAGCCGAAGTTTCCCTGGCCGTCGATCAGCGTGTACCGCATGGCAAAGTCCTGGGCCAGGCGGACCAGGGCGTCGTAGGCGGCGCTGTCGCCGTGGGGATGGAAGCGGCCCAGAACGTCGCCGACCACGCGGGCGCATTTGATGTACGCCCGGTTCCAGACGTTGTTGGTCAGGTGCTGGGTGTAAAGAATCCGGCGGTGAACAGGCTTGAGACCGTCGCGCACGTCGGGCAGCGCCCGCGAGACGATGACGCTCATGGCGTAGTCCATGAACGCCGACTTCATCTCCTCCTCGATGGCGATCGGGATGCGGTTGTTCGGTGGTAAAGGTGCGGCGCCGTCAGCGCTCATGGTCTCCTCTTATACGTGAAACGAACACGCGGTTCCATACCGCCGGGGCGCGATTGCCCGACGGCGCCGGCCACCGTCGGCGATGCCGATGGGCCGCGTTTTCGGCGCCGCCGGCCGACGCATTCCGGGCCCTGGCCTCACTGTTTCGTCAGGTCGGCGGTGACCGTCAGCGTGCACGTACCGGTCTTTGGCGACACGGTGGTCGTGGGAAGACAGGCCGTCGTGTCCATGGGTTTGGCCGGGTTCGTGTAATCCTTGAAGGTGGCGGGAATCGTGGCGTCCAGCGTGGCCTTGGCGCCGTCGTCGGTGACGAAGTCGAACGACTGGGCCATCCAGGTGAAATCGGTGCAGCCGCCGCGCGAGGTGCACGATTGATTGGGTCGGATGCTGCCTGAAACGTCGGCAGGCGAGATGGCGACGTCCAGAATCCAGGGGCAATAGAAGAAGGTGTTGACGGCGCCTGCCGTGCCGTTGGCGATCGTCAGCGTCTCGGTGTTCAGATCCTTGCTTTGCGGGGGACCGTCGCTGCAGCTGATGCTCAGGATGCTCCCCGGCACATAAGCCCAGGTGCCGACCAGGTCTTCGCGGGTGAGGGGGCCGCTCCCGCCTGCGCCGCTGCCACCGGAGCCGCCCTTGCCCCCGGTTCCGCTGGCGCCCCCGCTGCCGGTGGACGTGGTGCTGCCATTCTTCGAGCAGGTGTGGCCGGCGACGCAGGTGTATCCCTTGGGGCAGGCGTTCTTTGCCCCGCAGATCAGCTTGCCGTTATCAAAGTCGGGCGAGTAGGTGCACGACGCGCCCGCCCCCAGACCGACCGCCAGCGCCAGGTACAGCCAGGCGCGCCGGGACGCCATCCCCGCCCGCATCAGAACGTCACCCGCAGGCTGGCCGAACCGCCATTCGGGGAGACCGTCGGTAGGAAAGACACCTGCCCGCCGGTGGTCGCCTCTGCCGCCGGGGCGCCCATGAAGAAACAGACGATGCCGCTCGCCACCGCGACGGCGCCCACGGACAGAAAAACGAACTCCAGCGTCTGATCGGTCCGCCCGCGCTGGTCGACGGCTTCCAGATCGGCGGTGTACATCTTGTTGGCGGCGGCGGCGTCTTTGATCTCCTTGGCCGCGCTCTGCGCGCCCTGGCCGTAGGCGGCGCCCGCGATCACGGCGACCACGCCAGCGCCGCCCAGTATCCACCCCGTCAGGCGCAGACCCGACATTCGTTTCTTCTCGGGCGCCGGCGCCGGGGGTGGCAGCGCTCCCGGGTACGGCGACGGCTGGGTGGTCGTCGGCTGGGACATGTTGCTGGGCGGCCAGGTGGGCGGCGGCGCCGGGGGCGTCTCCG
>DATLVT010000840.1:0-2733 GCA_035577105.1 Polyangia bacterium | reverse complement strand
TTCCTAAACCGTTGGCCGGGTGTTCGAGTCACCCCGGGGGCGCTAGTCGCACCAACGCCACCAACTTCAGACCAAGAGAATGACAACACCAAATACTCCTGTTGTAAGGCGCAAGGCGGACGAAGAGTCGATGACCGAGTGGCTCATGCTCCATCAGCGCGAGGCCACCTGGGCGGTCGTGGGGCTGGCAATCATAGTTGGTGGGTTCTGGTACTATGAGCGCTCGCAGTCGATCAAGGCTCAGCGCGCCGAGACGGCATACTTTCAGGCGCGGCAAACGGCAGGGGGGCAGGCCGACGCCGCCCTTCAGAAGGTCGTGAACAGGTACGAGGGAACCACTGCCGGCACTCAGGCGGCCCTGACCCTTGCCCAGTCCTTATACGACCAGAAGAAGTACAAGGAGGGCATCGACGTCCTCAAGAAAGCTGAGTCAAAGTCGTCCGGGGACTTCAAGCCGTCGATATACGTTCTGGAAGCTGCCGGACACGAGCAGCTCAAGGACTTTGTCGCCGCGTCCGACGACTACAAACGGGCCGCCCAGGCGACGCGCTTTCCATATGACAAGGCCGAGTATCAGGCGACCGCGGCGCGGGACCTCATGGCTGCTGGAAAGACCGCAGAGGCGAAGGCGATCTGGACCGATCTGGCAAAGGACGAGTCCGGACCCATGGCCGCTGAGGCTCGGGTCCGACTCGGCGAGCTCGATGCAAAGCCGATGAAGATCTGAGTCCTACTGAAGTCGAACCAGCTGAAAGGCCGCTGACTATCGCGGCCTTTTTTCTTGCCTCCGAACCGCCTGAAAAGGGAAAGACGTTCCAAGCTCCTGACACCATTCAGACATATGCGTATAAGATAGATTATGTAAACCACAATACCACTTTCTATGTGGAGAAGTTGATACTCCAAGGTCCGCCCCCGTCCAAAGGCCCATTCTGTAGCGGCTTAAAGGATCGGCATCAGAAAGCACTTGAGCGGGACGGTAGCAGCCAGCAGCTCGACCGTCGCGCGACAGTCTGTCAGTCGAGGTCCCGAATCCGACCCTCGAAAACGATCCTTCCCTCGCCACAAAGGGACGGCAGCCATGAGGCCTTCTCTCGCTTCAGAGTAACGCTCAGTGGAAGGCCGGACCGGGTCCGCAGCCTCGTCTCAGTGCCCGACTCTCCCCACCCCGACAGGATGATGGCGGTGGCGACCGCACCGGTTCCGCAGGCCAAGGTCTCTGCCTCGACACCTCGCTCAAAGGTGCGATACGCAAACTCACCATCGTGCCCTTTCGAAACGAAGTTCACATTTGCCCCATCGGCCAGCGACCGATGGTGGCGGAGCTCCGCGCCCCGGCTAGCCACGTCGACGGCTTCGAGGTCTGCGACTTCAACTACCACGTGAGGTACTCCCACCAGCGCGTAGCCAATCCGCCGTTCTCCGGGATGGATCCCCAGCTCTCGGGCGTCCAGACGGACGTCAGTCACGGGATCGAGATCCACCTCCGGCAGATTGTCGCGGATCCTGGCCCGAAGCGAGCCCGCAGCTGTATGAAGGAGGAATCCTCCCGCTTGGGCCAGCCCAAGCTCCACACTAAGGCGGGTGCTGCAAAGGCTGGCGTTGCCGCAGAGGGCAGCCTCCGAGCCGTCGCTGTTATAGTAGCGCATACGCACGTCGCCCTCCCCCGATCTCTCGAGGAAGACGACCCCATCGGCCCCGATGCCAGTGCCGCGCGCCGAAAGCTCTTTGATAATCTCGACGTTCTCGAGGTGGGCGGCCGCGCCTTCCGAAGAATCGAAAACGACGAAGTCGTTCCCAGATCCCGTCATTTTATAGAACGGCTGGCCCTCGATCCGTGGCACCATCAGATCCTCCCGGTGAGGCTCCACCAGCGCAGGCGCCAGACCATCCAGATCGCCTCGCGAACGATCTTCTTGGACATCTTGCTGACGCCCTCGGTCCGATCCACGAAGATTATCGGAATCTCGAAGAGCTGGAAGCCCCGTTTCCAGGCGCGATACGACATCTCGATCTGAAACGCATAACCGTTTGATTTAACGGAGTTTAGATCGATCGATTCAAGTACATTCCTACGGAAGCACTTGAAGCCGCCCGTCGTGTCGAAGATCGGCAACCCAGTCACGAATCGAGCGTAGATGTTGGCGGCGTAGCTCAAAAAGAGTCGGCTCATTGGCCAATTCACCACGTTGACATGGCCGTTCTGGTAGCGCGAGCCGAGTACCACGTCCGATTCCCTTATCGCCTCCAGGAACTCGGGCAGGCGCTCCGGGTTGTGCGAAAAATCGGCGTCCATCTCGAATACCAGGTCGTATTTTCTCTCGAGCGCCCAGCGGAAGCCGGCGATATAGGCAGTCCCAAGGCCAAGCTTCGCCGCCCTGTGAATGACGTGAACGCGGGCGTTGTTGGCAGCGATGCCGTCGACGATCGCCCCCGTTCCGTCGGGTGATCCGTCGTCTACCACCAGGACTTCGAGCGAGGGATCCTGCGCGAGAATCGCGGGGATCAGTCGTGCAATGTTGAAGCGCTCGTTGTAGGTCGGGACGATGACCAGCGCGCGATCAGGCAAGTCGTCTCCGGTCGCGCACGACTCCGGCGCCAAGCATCACGAATCCGAGCGCGATCGAAACCCAGGTGATGGTCTTCCCCTTCTGGTATGTGGGGCTGGTGAAATTGAGCTCGATGCTGCGCGCACCCGCGGGCAGCTCGACCCCTATCATCGTGTAGTCCGCG
>DATLVT010000839.1:0-11151 GCA_035577105.1 Polyangia bacterium | reverse complement strand
GGCTGACTGACGCCGTACTCGAAGGGAAACTCGGCGACGTGGGCGCAGATGCGTTCAGCGACCTCGCGGGCCGCCGCCTTGCCGACGTCCAGCAGGATGATCCCGAACTCCTCGCCACCATAACGGGCCACCACGTCGTTCGCTCGCCGGCCGTGCTGCAGGATCTTCGACACGCCCCGCAAGGCGTTGTCACCGGCCAGGTGTCCGTGGTGGTCGTTGTAGATCTTGAAGTGATCGACGTCGATCATCAGCACCGACAGCGGCAGGCCGGTGCGATTGCTGCGCTCCATCTCCAGCGACAGCCGCTCGCGAAAGTGCCGGTGGTTGTAGATGCCGGTGAGGCCGTCGGTGATGGCCAGCTCGGACAGCCGGCTGTTCACCGCCTCCAGCTCGCGCGTTCGCGCCGCCACCTTCTCTTCCAGCGATTCGTTCAGGTTGGCCAGCTCGGCGTTCTTGCTCTGCAGCTCCAGCAGCAATTCCTGCCGCTCGCGCTCCAGGCGAAACCGCGAGAGGAGGTTCTGGATGGTCAGCCGCAGATCCGGTTCGTCCCATGGCTTGGGAATGTACTGGTCCAGGCCGGCGCGGTTGATGGCATAGACGACCGCGTCCAGGCCCGCCTGGCCGGTCAGCAGGATCTTCACGGTCTTGGGGCTGCGACGATGAACCTCTTCCAGCAGCTCGACGCCCTTCATGCCGGGCATGATCTGATCGGCGATCACCACGGCCACCTGCTCGCCGTCATGTTGCAGATCGTCGATCAGCTCCAGCGCCTCGCGGGCGTTCTTGGCCACGGCGATGTCACACTCGCCGCCGAAACGCGCGGACAGTTGCTGGCGCAACGCCGCCAGGATCCCCTCCTCGTCGTCGACGCACAGGATGTGCTCGCGCAGGACCGAGCCTGGGGTCAAACCTTCTCCCCGCTGTTTATCTTTTGTAATGGAATAAGCCCAAGCGGTGGCGTTGTCAGCGAGTACATCACGGGCGCCGGTGTCGTCAGCGGCCCGTCAATAGGGAGACGCACCTCGAAGCGCGTTCTTCCCGGCTGGCTGCTCACACGGATTGTGCCGCCGTGTTTTTCGACGATGCGCGAGGCGATGGCCAGGCCCAGGCCTGTTCCCTCGCCTTTGCCTTTGGTGGTGAAAAAAGGCTCGAAGATTCGTGATGCCACATCTGACGGAATCCCCGGCCCGGAATCCTGTATTGCCACTTGCACTTCCCCATCCTCGACCGTCGTCTCAATGACCAGCTCCCCCGTCTCCCCCATGGCCTGAACCGCATTGTGGATGAGATTGGTCCACACTTGATTCAGCTCACCTACATATGCGGATATATGAGGAATTTTTCCGTACGAGCGCTTTACATTAATCCCGTTCTCGCCGGACTTCAACTGATGCTGAAGGATGACCAGCGTATCTTCAATGCCGGCGTGCACATCGACGCGTTCCAGGGGCGCCTCATCCAGCCGCGAGTACCGTTTCAGGGCGCCCACGATGCGCCGGATGGCCCCGATGGCCGAGCGGATGGTCCCTGACGTGCGGGCCAGAAAGGCGATCTCCCGCAGGTATCCGGCCATGGGCGCCAGGTCCTTGCCGTCGGCCAGCTCGACCAGCCGGTTCACCAGGCGATCGCCGATGTCCCCCATCTCGGCCAGCATGGTCGCCGCGACGTCGGCGCCCGGTTGCCCTTCCAGCAAGATCTTGAGGCCGCGCAGCCGCTGGCGCGACTCCAGCGTGGTCGACAGGGGCGCGGTCTCCATCTCGGGCAGCAGACCGTCGATGGCCGAGAAGTATCCCTGCAAGGAGGCCGGGGGTAACCCCAGCTTGTAGAGATCCGCCGCGCACTGCCCGAGGCGCCGCACCGTCTCCGACAGCGCGTCCACCAGGCCCTGCACGGCCGCCGCCGGCGAGTTGACCTCGTGGGCGATCCCCGCTACCAGCATGCCCAGACCGGCCATCCGCTCCGAATGGATCAGATGTCCCTGCGCCGTGCCCAGCTCTTGCAGCGTCCGTTCGATCTCGGCCTTGGCCTTTTCCAGCTGCGCCGTCCGCTCGCGCACCTTCTGCTCGAGGTTGTCGGAGAAGGCCCGCACCTCGGCGTAGAGGCGCGCGTTCTCGATGGCCGTGGCGGTTTGATCGGCGAAGGTCACCAGCAGCCGCAGGTCGGCCTCGCCGAAGGGGTCGTCGTCAAGGCGGCCCACCAGCAGCACGCCCACGATCCGTTCCTTCAAGGCCAGCGGCGCCGCGATCAGCGGACCGCGCAGCCCGGCCGCCTTGGCCACCTCCATCAGCTGCGGGTCGGCGCCCACGGACGGGGTGCGCCGCGGGTGACCCAGGGCGGCCACCACGTCGGCGACGGGGGCCAGCAGCCGGCCCACCGGCTCGCCGGCCACGGCGCGTACGACGAACTTCTTCTTTGGCCCGTCGATGGACAGCGCCAGGGCCGCCGTTCGCCCGTGCAAGACCGACAGCGCCTCGCTGACCACCGACCGCAGGACCTTGTCCAGATCGACGACCGAGCTGATGGCGCGCCCCACCTGGTGCACCGTGACCAGCTCGCGCACGCGCGCCGCCAGCCCCTCCTGATTTTCTTTCAGGCTGCGGGTCATCAACCGAAAGGCCTCCGCCACGTCGCCGATCTCGTCGTCGCTGTCGGCGGCGATGCGGGTGTCCAGATCGCCGCGGGCGATCGACAGCGCGCCGGCGTGCAGATCCTGCAGCGGCTTGGTCAGCCGGCGGGCCAGCTGATCGCCCAGGCCGATGGCCAGCAGCAGCGCCGAGATCGCGCCCAGGAACAATGTCGTGCTGGCCCGGCGGCGGGCGGCGGCCAGCGGTTCGCGATCGACGGCCACGCCCAGCAGGCCGACCCGTTGCGCGTTGACGTCCTGCAGTTGACCGAAGGCCACCGAATAGGAGTGGCCGCCGATCTCCTGGGGCACCACCGGCGCCACCAGCGAGAGGTCCTTGCCCAGGACTTCCGGCGGCACCGGTGGCGGCGGCAGGCGCGCGCCGGTGGCGGCGATGAACGTCGCGGCGCTGGCCTCGCCGTCGCGGTAGATGATCACCTCGCGGCCGGCCCCCAGCGACGCCTTCAGCCGGTCGACCATGGGGCCGTCCACGCGCAGCGAGACCACCGCGGCGCCCAGGATGCGCAGCGCCGGATCGACCAGTGGCTGTGCCGCGCGCACCACCAGGCGGTCACCGATCGGTTCGATGCTGACCGTCCGCTCATAGGCCAGGGCGCGGACGATGAGAGGCGAGCGCGCCGGCAGGACGACGCGTGATTTGCTCTGCTCGAACGACAGATCGTTGCAGTTTCCCTGCGAGCAACGGGCCACCACGCGCCCCACGGCGTCGGTCACTTCCAGCTGGACGGGAACGGTGGCGTCGGAGAGATGGGCCAACCGATCGCGGACGTCGCCGGGTTTATTGGCCAGCGCCCGCAGCAGCGCCGCGTCGGTGGAGAGGTCAGCGGCCCGGCGGGCCACGGTCTGGACCTGCTGCAGGAACAGACCGCGCGCCACCTGCAGGCCGCGGATGGCTTCAAAGGCGATGCCCTGCTCGATGCTGGAAAAGATGAGGGCGATGGCCACAGCGGACACGGCGATGACCGGCGCCAGCGTCGCGACGATCAGGATGGCCGAGATGCGGCGGCGCAGACCGCGACGGCGCATCGGGGCCAGCGCCGTCAGCGACGACGTCGAGACCGGCCCGCGCACCGGCAAGAAGATTCCGGACAGTCGGTAGAGGCCGGAGGCGCGCAGGTTCGGACTGGACTGGCTGATCTTGCTGTCCGTGGCGCGCGTCCCGGCGATGGGCGTGGTGCGGGTGCGCGCTTGCGGTTCGCTGACGCCGATGACGGGGCTGACGTCGCGAAGCGTCTCCCGGTCGCGCTGGGGGACGCCCTCTCGGTCGGTTCCGCGCCGTTTCATCGCCCGCGCTCCGCCCAGCGGTAAAGGCCCATCGCCGACGGCTGCACCACCAGGCCGGTGATGGAACTGCGCACGGCGAAGACGACCTTTGAATGGGCCAGCGGCACCCAGGGGACGTCCGCGGCCAGGATGGCCTGCGCCTGCCAGTAGAGGCGCTCACGCTCGGTGCGGTCGGTGGTTCGTTGCGCCACGCCGATCACGTCATGAAACCAGCCGCTGCTGTAAAAGGCGATGTTCGACGGGCGCGAGCCGGTGGTGTTGTCCGAATCGAGCAGCGTATACAAAAAATTATCGGGGTCGCCGTTCTCGTTGAACCAGCCGTGCAACGCCAGGTCGTGCTCGCCGGCCCACAGCGCGCGCTGGTGATCGGCGGGATCGGACAGGATCACCTCGACCGGGATGCCCACCTCGCGCAGACAGTTCTTGATGATGTTGGCCACCCGCTCGGGCGCCGGCATGTAAGGACGCGGCATCGACGGGGCATAGAGCTTCAGGGGCGGACCGTGGAAACCGCCCGGCATGGCGTCCGCCAGGATCTTGCGGGCGCGGGCCGGGTCATACGGATACGTCACCACGTCGGAGCGTGCCCCCCACACGTTGGGCGGCAGCGGGCCGACGGCGGGGATGCCCAGCTCTTGATAGACCAGCTTGACCAGCGCTTCGCGCCGGATGGCGTGAGCGATGGCCCGCCGCAGCCGCGCGTCGTTGAGGGGACGGCGCTGGGTGTTCATGGCCAGGTACGAGACCAGGGCGGCCGGCGCGGTCTGCAAGCGCAGATCGGGGTGCAGCCGGATCAGCGGCAGATCGTCGGGGTCCAGTTGCTGGACGACGTCGGCGGCGCCCGACTCCAGCGCCTGAATCCGCTGGCGCACGTCGGGCATCGACAGCAAGACCAGGTACTGCGTTCGTGCCGGCTGATCCCAGTAGCTGGGATTGCGTTCCAGGGTGATGCGGTCGCCGGGGATCCATTCGACAAAGCGGTACGGGCCGGTGCCGACCGGGTGGTGCCCGAAGGCGGTCCCGAGACGCCGCACCGCCGTGGGCGACACGATGGCCGAGGGGCCCACGGCCAGGTTGGCCAGAAACGGCGCGTAGGGGCGGTCGATCTGAAATTGCACGCGCAGCGGCCCCACCGCCACCACGCGCCGGATGTTGTGAAAGGCGCGCGGCCAGGCAAAGTCCGCTTCGTGGGCGGGATGGTCGGCCAGGATCTGACGTTCGAAGGAGAACACCACCGCGTCGGCGTCGCAGGGCGTCCCATCGTGAAAGACCACGTTGGGGCGCAGCTCGAACGTCCACACGGTGCCGTTTTCGCTGACTGACCACGACGTCGCCAGGTCGGGCTCTGGTTCCAGGCGCCCGGCGGTGAAGCGAACCAGGCGGCCGTAGACCTGCTCGGCGACCTCCAGCGATTCGATGTCGCTGGCGCGGGCCGGATCCAGATTGACGGCGTCGGCCGGGCGGGCCACCACCAGGCGATCACCCGGCTGCGCCGACGGCAGAATGGTCTGGCAGGCGGTCACAAGAACAGCCAGCACAGGCAGCAGGCCGCAAAGGGCACGTCTGAAAGCTTTCGTCACGGCGTCGCCCCTCCCTGGTGGGGCTGCAGGCGGATGCGGATCTCCTGCTGTTCCTGACCGTCGACCCGGCGTAGATCGGCGGCGACGGCGCCGTAGTCCTCGGGTGGAACCCGCATGATGGGAAGCGCCGCCTCGCGCCGCAGGATCAGTCGCTCTGGCGAGCCTGGGCGCGGCGTTCGTTCCTCGACGAAGCGATAGCCGCCCGCTCGCGCCACCGCGCCGGGACCGGCCCCGGCGGCGTCGATGACCGTCGCGGCGCGCGGCAACTGCAGGGTGGCCGTCATCTTCAGCGGAACGTCGTACCCCATCATCAGCGCCGTCTGCCGCGTCGGCTCGACAGCGAAGCGTCGCCCCGGTTGCGAGCGGAAGAAGGTGGGCGACAGCTTCAGCTCGCCGTCGCTGCGCAGGCCGAGGTTCGGGCTGGCGAAGGTGTAACGCACCTGCACGGCGCGCGTCTCGGCGGCGGGCAGCGGTGTGCGCGCGGCGCCAACACCGGCGCCCAGAAAGTCGACGTCGAGGTCCTGCAAGCGGGCGCCGGGAAAATTCACGCCCAGCCAGCGCTGTTCAAAATCCTGGCGCAGCTTGGCGCGATCGCTGCCCAGCCGATCGACCAGCTCGGACCACTCCAGCGCCGGCCAGCCGGTCAGCTCTTCGGTGGCCAGCACTTGCGCGCCGCCGCTCTCGTCCAGGCGAATGGTCATGTCGATCGATCGCTGATCGGATGGCCCGCGAGATTCCGCGCGACCTAGCTGCGCAGTTCCGGGCGACAGCGTGAAGGCGCCATCCAGGTTCGGGGGAAGATATCCGAAAGACGCGTGTTTGAGACGGACATCGGCGAACAAAGTGGCAGAGACGTCTGTGGATCCAGGCGGAGGGAAGGCCACCAGCGGGTCGGCGAAGTCTTCCAGCTCCTGGGCGGTGGGCTGGCGCCGGGTGTCGCCGGCCAGGCGCGAGCGGGCCAGCACCGGATACGCCGGCACACCCAGCTCGCGGGCCAGCGCCAGCACCAGTGCCAGGCGATTGCCCCGGCCGCGCGCCAGCGCCAGCGGCGCCGCGTCACGCAGGTCGTCGGCCGCCTCGATGTGGCTGGTCACCCAGGCGACGACGGCGGCGGCGCGGGCCGCGGCGCGGTCGCGGAGGTTGCCGCCCGCCGAAAGGTTCTTGTCGATGGTCGACGCCAGCTGGCGGATGGCAGGCGACGAGCGCGAGGTGCCGTACAGCTGCTCGCGCAGGAACCGCGACCAGGCCAGCCAGCTGACGCCGCTGGACACCCGCACCGACGGGACGAACTCGATGGCGGGGACGGAGGCGCGCTCGGCAAACAGCTGCGGAACCTGCCGGGCGACAAACCGGGTCTCCGCCGTGCCGTCAGGCCCGGGGGCGCGGATGCCGGCGGGGGCGCCGGCCCGTCGATCGATGTCCAGAGGCAGGGCGGCCGGCGTGATCAGGATGAACTCGCTGCGGTCCAGGGGCGCGTCGAACGAGCGAAAATAGAATCGGTCGCCGAGGAATCCCGCTGGGAAGGCGTCCGACGCCGCCTTGGTCTCCAGCGTCTCCCATTCCAGGTAATCGCCGATGGCCAGATCCGCGGCCGAGATGCTGTCCTTGCCGTTGATCGCCTCTGCGTCGCGCGTGGAGCCGTCTGGTTTGTGCGTGCGCAGGAGCAGGAGCTCGGCGCCCGAGGGGACGCTGACCTCACCCCAGTGATCGATGGCTTCCTTGGTCTGCAGCAGGACGATGGTGTGGGTCAGCGTCAGCTGCTCGCCGCCGGGCAGGACGCGGGTGGCGCTGCGATCCAGCACCACCACCGCGGGCGCTTCATAGCGGCGCCCGGCTTTGCGAAACGCGGCGATGACGCCGGCGCCGTCCAGACGGTAGCCATCAAGGGGCAGCGGCACGCCGGCGGCGCGGGCCATGCGGCGGACCTCTTCAGCGGCGGGCCGGGTGGCGGCCAGGTCCGTCAGGATCTGCCGGCCGGCCCCGGCTTTTCCAGCGGCAATCAGGGCGTCGGCCAGCTGGATGCGCAGGCGGACGTCGCGCGGTGACCGCGCCGCCAGCTCTTGCAGGGTGGTCACGGCGGCCTGGTGCTGCCCGGCGGCGGCCAGCACCGCGGCCAGCTGCGCGCGGAGATCCTCGCGCGCCGGCGCCAGCGCCGTCACCTGGCGCAACCAGGCCAGCGCGCCCGCCAGATCGCCGCGGCCGCGCAGGCGGTCGGCGCGCGCGTCCAGCTCCGAGTCGCAGCCCAGCAAGCGGTCGAAAAGTGTCTCTCGCGCGCGGAGGTCGCGGCGCTGTTCAGCGCGACGGATCAGCGCCTCGCCGGCGGCACACGAGGCGTGCCCGGGCGCGGCGGCTTTCACCGCGGCGCGATCGAGGGCCACGTCCGCGTCCAGCTCCAGGCCACGCGCGCCCAGCGCCGCTGCCAGCGTCAGCTCGGGACCGGCCCAGGCGGGGGCCGCGGCGATGGCGGCGCGGGCGTCGTCGATGCTCTCGCGCGGCCGATCGTCTTCCAGTTCGATTCCGGCCAGCGCATGCCAGGCCCGGGCCAGCGTGGCGTCGACGGTGACCGCGCGACGCAACAGGGCCAGCCCGGCGTCGCGGGCAAAGCTGGCCGGGCGGGTGACGTCGTCCTGCGCGACGGCGCCGGCCAGGGCCAACCCCAGCGCGAACCGCCCGTGACCGGACAGCCGGTTGACGGCCGCGTCGGCGCCGTCGGCGTCGCCCACCCGGTCGGCGACGAAGGCCCGGGCGTAGTCAAACAGCGGCCGCCAGACGGCCAAACCATCGGTGACACCGCTGCCGACGGTTGCGGCGAGTGGTCCGACGAGTGTTGCGGTTGCCGGCGTTGTCGATGCGGTGGTGGTCCCGACGGTGCTGGCGGCCGGGTCACCGGCCACGCGCGGGTCGACGAAGTGCGCGCGGTTCTCCGGGCGGGGCGGCAACAGCATCAGGCCCAGCTCGGCGTCGCCGCCCACCGTGCCGACGCGCAGTTCGATCTGGTGCCGTCCAGTCGTCAGACGGACCGCGGTGGCGGCGATGCTGGGGCCGGTGGTCAACTCGGCGCCGTGGTGTTGCCAGGGGCCGCCGTCGATCCGCCAGCGCGCCTCGCCGGCGAAATCCAGGACCAGGTCGTACGTCGCGGCCGTGACCTCGACCGCCGCGCGCAGGCGTTGCACGCCGCTGTACCCGTCCCACGAGCCGATCGATAGACGGCAGCCGGTGCTGGCGGCCAGACGCCACGTCGCTGGCGGTGGCTGCTCCGACGGCGGTGACAGCGCGGTCGACGCGGAGGGCGCTCCGTCCAGGTCGAGATCGAGGTGTGGCAGGCGCCCGCTCGCGCCGGCCTGGTAGACGGTCCGCGCGCAGCCGCTGGCCTCGGCCAGACGGTCAAGCAGCGAGACATCGCGCCGGCGGCGGGCCACCCGCTCGCCCAGGCGACCAAGATCGACCTGCGCGGTCCAGGGCAGGCGATGTCGCGGCAACCCCAGCGCCTGGTCCTCCGCGACACGAATCTCGGGCGCGTCCGGTAAGTCCTGGAGCAACGTGACCAAGCGTCCGGTTGCCACCGGGGCCAGCGCCTCGGCCCAGGTGCCGGGTGCCTCGGATGCCAGCACGGTCAGAACACGCAAGTAATCGGCGATGGCCGCCGCCCGGTCGCCCCGTTCGTAGGCGATGGTGGCGCGACCGAAGGCCGCCAGCAGATCGCCGTCGCCCGAAGGACCGCGGGCGAAGCGCGCCATGGCTTCGGCGCTGCGCCCGTCGAACAGCGCCTGCCAGCCAGCCACGGTGTCCGGCGTCAGGTGCGCCGCTTGCTCCAGCCGCCGGGGGCCCGCCGTCACGCAGCCCAGCGTCCCCATCATCAGAACCACCGCCGTCGCCGTCAGCGCCGCCGTCGCCGTCGCCAGTAAGGCCCGCCCGGCCGGTTGCTGCCGGCGATATGCGAGAGCCGCGTTGCCCATCACGAGGGATCCGTCCGAACCACGACGTGATCGGCCAGCACGGCGTCGATGGCGCCCAGAAATGCCCGGAAGCGCGGATAGTCGGCGGGGGTCAGCCGATACCCGGTCACGTCCAGCGCTGAACGCACGTGCACGCGCCCCGTCGCATCGGTGGCGACGTCCAGGCGAAAGCGGCCGAAATCGGAGGTCACCAGACGCGCCGCCGGCAGGTGCTGGACCCGCATCGACGCCGGGAGATGAAAGATCAGCTCCTCCTCGTGCTGCCAGGGATAAGCGATCAGCAGATCCTGCTTGCGCGTCGACAGCCGGGCGTAGGCGCGGGTGAAGTCGCCCTCGCGGGCGGTGATGGGCAGCGCCAGCTCGCGGTCGCCGTAGGCGACGCCCAGGCGCGGCACCGTCGCCGCGGCCCGCACCACCACCGGGTGGGCGCGATCCTCCAGCCCCGGCATCTCGACCGACAGCAGCGCCGAGCCCGGGTGGCGGGCCGTCCACACCTTGCCGTAACGATCCAGTCGCTCGCCGGGCGTCTGGTAATGCTCGCGCCAGTCGGCGGCGGCCTGGCCGGCGATGGTCAGCGTCTCGTCGACACGCGCCGTGCCCGCGGGATCGAGATCGATCGTCCAGCGGCGCTGCGCCAGGTTGCGGCTGGACGGCAGCACGGGCGTGTCGACCAGGGTGGCGCCGCGCGCGCTGACCCGCAGGCCCATCACCCCCTGGTCCTGGTTGGGCAGCTCGTCCATGCCGGAGAACTCGGCGGTGCCGTCCAGGTACAGGCTCAGCCTGGGAACGTAGACGATGGCGTGGTCGAACACCGCCAGCGAAGCCGGCATCGTCTCGATGCGCCCGGCGCGGCGCGTGCGCAGCAAGACCAGCTCGGCGTCGATCCCCACCTCGCGCAGCAGGGCCACCATCAGCGACGCCTTGTCCTTGCAGTCGCCAAAGCGGCGCGACAGCACCTGCGTGACCTTGTACGGCTTGTACCCGTGTATCCCGAACTCCAGGCCCACGTAACGGGTGCCGGTCAGCACCAGCGTGTGAATGGCCCGCACCCTTTCCAGATCCGTGGTGGCCCCCGCCACCGCGCCGCGCGCCGCCTGGCGCAAGGCTTCGTCTGCGGCCAGTTGATCGGCGACCAGCTGCCAGTACCAGGTCCCCACGTCGGCCCAGCTGGCGTAGGTGCTGACGTGCAGGTACGGCGTCACCTCGGCGTAGCCGGGCATGGCCGGCTCGACGTCGATCTTGGGCAGATCGTGCGCGGCGAAGCGCAGGATGCGCTCGCCACCCTCGTCGGTGGTGCGGGTGGTCAGGGTCGCCGCGCGCGGTGTGTTCGTATAGAACGTGCGGCTCTTCGGTCCGATCAGCGTGTAGTCCCAGCGCAGCTTGGGGATCGCTTCGCCCAGAAACTGCAGGTCGCCGAAATAATCGGCCATCTCGTTCTGGTTGGACGTGTCGGAGATGGCGTACTGTACGTCCAGCACGTCGCCGGCCCGGAGCCCCTCGAAGCGCACGACGGCGGCGCGCTGGTCGTAATAGAGGCCGTACCAGGGCTCCGACAGATCGCGATCGTCGCGGTCGCTAGCCTGCAGGATCTGCACGTCACCCGTGGGCAGGCGGCGGTAGATGCGGGCCTGGCGGATCTCCACGTCCTCGGCCCCGGGCTGATAGCGGACCAGGAATTCCTTGTTGT
>DATLVT010000838.1:0-5314 GCA_035577105.1 Polyangia bacterium | reverse complement strand
CGGCGCGCATTCCCTTCAATCCGCAGTACTGGGGAGCCTTGCAGGAATGGATCCTGGCCTACCCGAATCGCACCGGCCGGGCAGAGGACCGCATCGTCCATTTCGACGCCAGCATCGTCGAAGATGACAGCCCGCCGCCGGGGCAGACACAGCCGTCAAAGGTGCGTGCGCGGGTATTTTTGAGCTGGCCGCGCCGCTGACGTATCCCCTCTCGACAACGTCGCCCCGGAACCCTAAGAATCGTCACATGTCGAACAGCTTCGGGACATTGTCCACGCTCAAGGTCGGGAACAAGGAGTACGCGGTTCACCGACTGTCCGCGCTGAAAAAAGCCGGGCTGGATCCCGATCGCCTGCCGTTCTCGTTGCGCATCCTGCTGGAGAACCTGCTGCGCACCGAAGACGGGCGCACCGTGCGCGCCGCCGACATCAAGACGCTGGCCGGCTGGCAGCCCAAGGCCGAACCGGCCGACGAGATCGCCTTTCAGCCCAGCCGGGTGCTGCTGCAAGACTTCACCGGCGTACCCGCGGTGGTCGATCTGGCGGCGATGCGCGAGGCGATGCGGCGTCTGGGCGGCGACGCCAAGAAGATCAACCCGCTGCTGCCGGCCGAGCTGGTCATCGATCACTCGGTGCAGGTCGACGAGTTCGGCTCGCCGCAGGCCTTGTCGCTGAACGCGGCCATCGAGTTTCAGCGCAACAAGGAGCGGTACGCGTTTCTGCGCTGGGGCCAGTCGGCCTTCCGCAACTTTCAGGTGGTGCCGCCCGACACCGGCATCGTCCACCAGGTGAACCTGGAATATCTGGCGCGCGTGGTGTTCACGGCGCCGCCGGCCGCGCCGGGCGAATTGCCGATGGCCTATCCCGACACCGTGGTCGGCACCGATTCGCACACCACCATGGTCAACGGCCTGGGCGTGCTGGGCTGGGGCGTGGGCGGCATCGAGGCGGAGGCGGCCATGCTGGGCCAGCCGATGTCGATGTTGATCCCGCAGGTGATCGGATTTCGCCTGCACGGCAAGCTGCGCGAGGGATCGACGGCGACCGATCTGGTGCTGGTGGTGACCGAACTTTTGCGCAAGCGGGGCGTGGTCGGCAAGTTCGTCGAGTTCTTTGGCCCGGGCGTGGCCGCGCTGTCGCTGGCCGATCGGGCCACCATCGCCAACATGGCGCCCGAGTACGGCGCCACCTGCGGCATGTTCCCCATCGACGCCGAGACGCTGCGCTATCTGCGCTTCTCCGGGCGCCCCGAGGAGCAGGTGGCGCTGGTCGACGCCTACGCGCGCGAGCAGGGGCTGTTCGGGGCCGGCGAGGTCAAGACGCCGGAGTACACCGACACAATGGATCTGGATCTGGCCAGCGTCGAGCCGAGCCTGGCCGGTCCCAAGCGCCCGCAAGACCGCGTGCGGTTGTCGGCGGCGCGCCAGTCGTTCGAGCAGGCGCTGCCCTCGCTGATCAAGCCGAAGAAGAAGGGGGCGGGCGAGGCGGCGGCCGCGGCCGGTGTCGCGGCGGCCAGTCATGCCGCCCCCGACGTCAAGCACGGGTCGGTGGTCATCGCCGCCATCACCAGCTGCACCAACACGTCGAACCCGTCGGTGATGGTGGCGGCGGGGCTGGTGGCGAAGAAGGCAGTGGAGAAGGGCCTGGACACCAAGCCGTGGGTCAAGACGTCGCTGGCCCCCGGATCAAAGGTGGTCACCGAGTATCTGAACGAAGCCAAGCTGACGCCGTTTCTGGACAAGCTGCGCTTTCACACCGTCGGCTACGGCTGCACCACCTGCATCGGAAATTCGGGGCCGCTGCCGGGCCCGGTGTCGCAGGCCATCGACGAGCGCGACCTGGTGGTGGCGTCGGTACTGTCGGGCAACCGCAACTTCGAGGGGCGCATCAACCCCGAGGTGCGGGCGAATTATCTGATGTCGCCGCCGCTGGTGGTGGCCTTCGCGCTGGCCGGACGGATCGACATCGATCTGGACACCGAACCACTGGGCACCGACGGCGCCGGCAAGCCGGTCTTCCTGCGCGACATCTGGCCGACCACCGACGAGGTGGCGAAGACGATGGCGGCGGCCATCAAGCCGGAGATGTTCAACCGTTCGTACAGCGTGGTGTTCGAGGGCGACGAGCGCTGGCAAAAGCTGGCCGTGCCCCAGGGCGAGACCTACGTCTGGGAGGGCGACTCGACGTACATCAAACATCCGCCGTACTTCGAGGGGATGCAGAAGACGCCGGCGCCGGTCGGCGACATCCGGCAGGCGCGCGTGCTGGCGCTGCTGGGCGACAGCGTGACCACCGACCACATCTCGCCGGCCGGATCGATCAAGAAGGACGGACCGGCCGGAAAGTACCTGCTGACCCACGGGGTCGACGCCAAGGACTTCAATTCGTACGGCGCCCGCCGCGGCAACCACGAGGTGATGGTGCGCGGGACGTTCGCCAACGTCCGCCTGAAGAACTTGCTGGCGCCGGGGACAGAGGGCGGCGTCACCCGCCACCTGCCCGACGGGCAGGTGATGTCGATCTTCGACGCGTCGGTGAAATACGCGGCCGAGAAGGTTCCGCTGGTGGTGCTGGCCGGCAAGGAATACGGCAGCGGCTCGTCGCGCGACTGGGCGGCCAAGGGGCCGTTGCTGCTGGGCGTGCGCCTGGTGATCGCCGAGAGCTATGAGCGCATCCACCGATCGAACCTGGTCGGCATGGGGATCATCCCGCTGCAGTTTCTGCCCGGGCAGAACGCGGAGAACCTGGGCCTCAGCGGCGAGGAGACCTACGAGACGGTGGGGCTGCCGGCGCTGCTGGGTGGAAACTTTGCCGGCGGGCGCACGCTGGTGGTCAAGGCGACCCGATCCGACGGACGGACGGTGGAGTTCTCGACCCTGGTGCGCATCGACACGCCGCAGGAGATCGCCTACTACCAGCACGGCGGCATCCTGCAGTACGTGCTGCGCCAGCTGGCCGGCGCCGCCTGACGCGAAGGCTGGCTAGGGCAAGCTAGGGCCGGGGCGGCCTGGCCGGCAGCGGGTGGCCGGGCAGCAGATCATAAGGATGGCGCCAGCGCGGCTGGGCCTTGATGCGTTCCAGCCAGTCGCGCACGTTGGGGAACTCGTTCCAGTCGACGCCCAGCTCGTCGTCGAAGAACAGATAACCGCAGATCGACAGATCGACGATCGACAGGCGTGAGCCGACCACGAACGACCGACCTCCGCCGAGGTGCGTGTCCAGGATCTTCCAGGCGGCGCGGGCCCGCTTGCCGAACTCGGCGATCACGGCAGGCTCCGACGTGGGGGCCAGCACGCGAAAGTAACGATAGGTCGCCGTATAGCTGGTGAGCTTGTGGTTGTCCCAGAGCAGCCAGCGCAAGGCCTCGCGTCGTTCGGACGGATCGTCGGAGTGATTGTCAGCGGCGAACTGGGGGTATTTCTCGCGGAGGTAGTCGAGGATGACGCCCGACTGTGACAGGCGCAGGGCGCCGTGCTCCAGCACCGGCGCCTCGCCCATGGCGTTGATGGCGCGATAGGCGGGCGTGTGCGTCTCGCCGTTGAAGTAATCGACGAAGCGCGCCTTCCAGGCGGCGCCCGCCAGCTCCAGGCAGAGAGCCACCTTGTAGCAATTGCCCGACTGCGCGAACCCATACAGCGTGTACTCGGCGTCGGCCACTGGCTCTCCTTTGTTGCGGGGTGGGACCGGACGGGCGCCAGCTTATCCCGGGGGCGACCTTGGGCGCGGTCCTAACTTGACGGGATGCCCGCGCAGAATCAAATCTGCGTGGTGCAGCTGGGACGGCTGGTCGAGACGTCGCGCCGGGTGGCGGCCACGCGTTCGCGTCTGGAGAAGGTCGCCCACCTGACCGAGCTGATCCGGCAGCTGCCGCCGTCGCTGGTGGGCGTGGGCGTCGCCTATCTGACCGGCGAGCTGCCGCAAGGCCGTGTGGGCATCGGCTATGCCGTGCTGCGCGATCTCCAGCCCGCGGCGGGCGCAGTGGCCGGACCGCCGCTGGAGCTGGGCGAGGTCGACGCCGCCTTCAGCGCGATAAAGGACGTGCGCGGCGCCGGTTCAGTGGAACGGCGGGCGGGCCTCCTGCGCGCGCTGTTCGGTCGCGCCACGCCCGCGGAGCAGGATCTCCTGATGAGGCTGGTCATCGGCGAGGTGCGCCAGGGCGCGCTGGAGGGGATCGTCGTCGACGCGGTGGCGCGGGCCTTCTCCGTCGAGGCGTCGGCGGTCCGGCGGGCCACCATGCTGGCCGGGGCCTTGCCGGCCGTGGCGGTGGCGCTGGCCCAGGCAGGCGACGGGCATGGCGCGGGCGCGGGCGCCCTGGGCCAGTTCCAGCTTCAGCTCTTTCACCCCATCCAGCCCATGCTGGCGGACACGGCGGTCGATCCCGACGCCGCGCTGGAGCGGCTGGGCCAGGCGGCGTTCGAATACAAGCTGGACGGTGCGCGCGTGCAGGTGCACAAGGACGGCGACACCGTCGAGGTTTACAGCCGCCAGCTGAACCGGGTGACGGCGGCCGTGCCCGAGGTGGTGGCCCGCGTGGCGGCCATGCCGGCCCGGCGACTGGTGCTGGACGGCGAGGCCATCGCCCTGTCGCCCGACGGGCGGCCTTTGCCCTTCCAGATCACCATGCGCCGCTTTGGTCGCAAGGTGGATGCCGCCCACTTGCGCGCCGCGCTGCCGCTGGCGGTGTCGTTCTTCGACGTGCTGCGCATCGACGACGACACGTTGATCGATCGCCCGCTTGATGAACGCTGGCAGGCGCTGGCCGCCGCCGCTGGTGTTGCCGTCGACGGCGGCGTGATCGATCCGGCTGCCCGGTCGCTGGTCCCGCGCATCGTGACCGCCAGCGCCGAGGAGGCCGACGCCTTCTTTGCCCGCGCCATGACCGACGGGCACGAAGGGGTCATGGCCAAGGGGCTGCAGTCGCTGTACAGCGCCGGTCGGCGCGGACAGGATTGGCTGAAGCTGAAATCGGCGCACACGCTGGATCTGGTGGTGCTGGCCGCCGAGTGGGGGAGCGGTCGTCGCCAGGGCTGGCTGAGCAACCTGCACCTGGGCGCGCGCGATCCGGACAGCGGCGGCTTCGTGATGCTGGGCAAGACGTTCAAGGGGATGACCGACCAGACGCTGCGCTGGCAAACGGAGGCGCTGCTGTCTCGCGAGATCGGTCGCGAGGGCGTGGCCGTGCACGTGCGTCCCGAGCTGGTGGTCGAGATCGCCTTCAACGACGTGCAGCACAGCACCACCTATCCGGGGGGCGTGGCCCTGCGTTTTGCCAGGTTGAAACGCTATCGCGACGACAAGCGCGCCGCCGACGCCAA